>JBJOLD010000342.1:0-7481 GCA_046045765.1 Pseudomonadota bacterium
AAGACGAGGTACTGCCTTCGTTTGCCCAAGTGTGGGCGGTGGGGTTTATGTACGCCGTGGAAAGCTGGCCCGAGGAATGGACCCCGCCACGTGACAAGGAGGCGCACAAATGGTTGGACGGAGCATTGCAGTCCATGGTGGCTTTGACCGAAGACGATACCGAGGAACCCACGCTGTCGGTGTTTGAAGAAGATGGCCCGCCCAGCGTGAGCGTAAAACGCTTTAACGAATTTGCCGATGCGGTGTGGGCGGTGTACGACCTGCGCGAACTGTGGCGCAACATTGGCCCGCGTGTGGAGACAGTGCGCAAAGAACCCACCCTGGGGCGCAACGACCTATGCCACTGCGGCAGTGGTAAAAAGTTTAAGAAATGCCACGGGGCCTAGATTGCACCGATTAGATTTTCAGCTGCGATAGCGGGCGTTCTACCCAGCGCTCAAACACCAACGCCACGAGTTGGCTTGCGGCCCATGCCCCGATCAGCATGCCCCATAGGGTGACAGAGCGGGATGTGTGCAGTTGGGCAAACCAGGTGTTAGCTAATATCAGGACACTAAAGTGCACCAGAAACAGTGCGTACGAGCTGCGTGCCAGCATGGCAATTACCGGGGCTAGCCATTGCGGCATGAATGTTGGAATGTCTGCGGTGATGTCGACTGTAGTTTTGCGCGTGCGTGTTCGGTGCCACAGCCCCACGCCCAGCATGAGCGCCGTGGCCCCCGCCAGCGCGATGCGCAACCTGAAGTCCCATAGCAACGCAGCAGCACCTATCAGCGTCAACAAGGTGAGATAGCGCACAGCGTATTTGGAGCGACCCGCCCACCAAGCGATGGCGCCCATGCCATAGGCCCCAAAAAAGTAAGGCGCCCAGTCCGATCTGGATTCGTTCAAGTTGAAGTAAAACAGCGAGGCTATTGCCAACGCGGCCACCATCCATCGTGCCCAGCGTTTGCCAATCCACAGCATCAGCGTGAGAAGAGCGAAGAGTTGGAAATCCATGGCCACGTACCAAGTGCCGACCGTGAGCGGCTCAAAATCCACAAACCCATTGAGCAGGGCTAAATGCGCTGCAAATTGGCCTATCTCTGGTGTGCTGGGGATGAAGTCATCATCGAGCCATTGACTTGCAAACAGGCTGGCCGCAATGGTCAGCAGCAACGCTACCGCATACGATGGTGCCAACCGTAGGTAGCGTTGGGCAATCGGGCGCCACGGCGCCTCCACCTTGAGTTCGCCTTTGGGAGCAAGCCCCATAGCTGCCAAATAACCACCAATCACCAAAAATACCTGCACGGCCATGCGGCCATAGTCAAACAGCCAGTCCGTCAATGCAACCGTGGTCATGTCCCACGATTCAGCCAAGGGTCCGTAGGCCGTGAAGTGGTGCAAAACGATGAAGTGGGCGGCCAAAATTTTGGCCAGGTCAATGTGGAGGTGTCTGCGTTGCATCGCGGTGTAAATAGAGCAGCCCTACATTAAACCTGAGATGCAGTTTGTTGCAGTTCTTCGCGTAGAAGTTCGACCATGGCAGCACCGGCAGGCGACAGGCTGCGCCCGCGGCGTGTAATAAGGCCGATTGGGCGGCGCAGGTCAGGGTCGGTCAGTGGGCGCTGCACGACCCCCTCGTGTGGGGACATGGCTGCTGCCAGTTCAGGCAGCGCTGCAACGCCCAGGCCTGCAGCGACCATGGCTGTGACAGTGGCCAGATGCTCGACTTCGTATTGCGGGGAAAAAACTACCCGATGCTGCAGCAATGCTGCATCAGCATACTGCCGCACGCTGGAGGGCAGCGGCATGGAAATATGGGTCAGCGCTGCGACTTCGGCCCACCGTAGCGCACCCTTCTTTCCGGATAGCGCGTGCTGCTGGGGAATGAGCAGTACAAAGCCATCGGAAGCCAGAGGCGTGTAGTCCAGGTCTGTATAGGCCGGGTTGGCTGCCGTGAGTGCAAATTCCACTTTGCCTGCCCGCACCATGTCAAACGCAGGCCCAGCCAAAGTGTCGAATACTTGCAGCCGAATCTGCGGAAAGCGCGCGGCAAACCGCATGAATGCTCTGGGAACCACCGTGGCTGCGAGCGACGGCAGGGCAGCCAGCGTGATGCTGCCGGTGCGCAGTTCGGACACATTACGAACGGCTTGTACCGCTTCTTCGGATTGGTGTCGCAGTAGCAGAACCTGTTCCTTGAGCACTTCACCGGCTGCAGTGAGTTGAACATTGCGCGTGGTACGGTCAAACAAGCGAACTTCCAAAGACGCCTCAAGCCGGGCGATCAACCCGGATACGGCGGGTTGAGAAAGATGCACCTGCTCAGCTGCACGGCGAAAGCTCAAGGTTTGCGCAACGGAGAGAAAAACTTCGAATTCGCGGGCATTCCAATTGATAACCATAGTTGATCAATATATCGTAAAAATCATTTGGACTAAGTAATGTCTTGTGCCTAGACTCCACCACTCAATAACAAAGAGTGAAACAAACGTGACTTTGTTTAAAGTGCATCCTCGTCAATCGCACGCTGTGGTCATTGGTGCTGGCACCATGGGCGCAGACGTTGCAGTTGTATTGGCGCGGGGTGGCGCCAAGGTGACGGTTGTTGATCCTGGTGCGGAAAAGCAGGGCGCTTTGGTTCCTCATGTGCGTGAGGCCTTGCTGGCCTACAAGCTGGAAGCGCGGGCGGATGCGGTAAGCGCGGTGGCTGATTTGCAGCACGTGGTGTGGGGCGATGTCGATTTGGTTATCGAGTGCATTCCCGAAGTGTTGGCTGCCAAGCAGGCTTTGTTTGCCCGACTGGTGATGTTGGCTCCTGCCACTGCGGTGCTCACCAGCAACAGCTCCAGCTTCCCCATCAGCACTATTGCCCAAGACATGGCCACGCAAGACCGCATGTTTGGTTTGCACTTCTTTATGCCTGCGCATTTGGTTCCCTTGGTTGAGGTAGTTCTGGGCCCACAGTCCGATCCAGAGCAAGCGCAGCGTTTGTGCAGTTACATGCGCGGTTGTGCCAGTGTGCCGGTGTTGGTGCGCAAAGACAAACCTGGTTTTCTGGCGAACCGCTTACAACACGCACTGGCCCGCGAGGCTTTTTCCATGATTGACGAAGGCGTCGCTACAGCGGAAGACGTGGATGCTGCCGTGCGCTTCGGCTTTGGCTTTCGCTATTTGGCGGCCGGTCCGGTGTTGCAGCGGGACCATGCTGGTTTGGATGTGCACTGCGCGGCGGCGGCAACCATGTACCCCAGCTTGTCTAATGCCATTGAACCCGCCGTTGCCTTGCAAACTCGGGTGGCTGCCGGGCAGTTAGGGATGAAAACAGGCGCCGGATTTTATGAATGGCCGGAGCACCTGCGCAAAGCGGAACGTGCGCGCTATGACCGCCTATTGCGCCAAGGGCTGGCACTGTTAGCAGATGAGTTGCCACCCCTTGATACACACCTTGATTGAACCGCATGCATGACCCACTGATCATTACCGTTGCGCCCAATGGGGCCTATAAACAGACCGCTGACCATCCGTCGGTCCCAGTGACCGCTGAGGCATTGGCAAAGACCGCCAAACAGTGTCTGGAAGCCGGTGCGGCCATGCTGCATTTGCACATTCGCGATGCGCAGGGCAAACACAGCCTCGATGTTGATGGGTACCTAGATGCAACGCGTATCGTGCGCGCCGCTGTGGGCGATGCAATGGTGCTGCAAATTACCAGCGAAGCGGCCAAGGTGTACCAAGCACCTGCTCAAATCGCTATGGTGCAAGCTGTGCGCCCCGAAGCCGTGTCGGTTGGCTTGCGTGAGCTTGACAAGCCTGAAATCGGTGAAGCTGGGTTGGCGCGGTTTTTTGCATGGTTGGTACGCGAGCGGGTTATGACCCAGGTCATCATTTACGATGTCGTGGACTTGGCACGCTGGCAAGATTTGCGCGCGCGTGGTGTGATCCCTGAAGCCCCGTGGTTCTTGTTATTTGTACTGGGACGCTACACCGCAGGGCAAACATCCAGTCCCACAGACCTAGTACCCTTTGTGTATGCGCATACCGGTGGAGAACCTTGGGCAGTGTGTGCGTTTGGTGCTACTGAACATGCTTGCGTGAGCGCTGCAGCCGCGCTGGGCGGTCATGTACGGGTAGGGTTTGAAAACAATTTGAAGCTCAAAGACGACACTTTGGCACCAGATAACGTAGCGCTGGTAAGTCAGGCCATGGACGTTGCCCGCTGTCTGGGGCGATCCCTGGCCACTGCCAACAACATCCGCCAGCGATTTGGTCGCAGTTAAAAAATCAATGAAGGAGACACTATGAAAAAAAGAAACATGTTGCAGTTGGCGGTACTTATTGCCGCAAGCCTCAGTGCATCACCAATAGTCGCTCAAGCCCAGGACGCTTATCCCAATAAGACAATTCGATTTGTCGTGCCTTACCCACCCGGCGGCCCGACAGATCTGATGGCGCGGCTTTTACAAACAGAGTTGCAAACTCGGTTGGGCGTGTCAGTGATTGTGGATAACAAAGGTGGCGCGGGCGGCAATTTAGGCAGCGGCGAGGTTGCCAAGCAAGCACCTGCGGACGGCTATACGATATTGCTTGCCGCAAGTGGCCCAATGGCTGTGAATAGTACTTTGTACAAAAGCATGCCGTTTAACCCACTGACCGACTTGACGCCGGTGATTCAAATTTCTTCTTTTCCTCTAGTGTTGGAAGTTAACCCCAAGGTAGGCGTGACCACGGTTAAAGATTTTGTAACCTTGGCAAAGTCCAAAAAAATCGAGCTAAGTTTTGCTTCCGCAGGGAATGGTACCCCCCAGCATCTGGCAGGAGAGTTGTTTAACACCCAGATGGATGTCAATATTGCCCATATTCCTTACCGCGGTGCAGGTCCCGCGCTCAACGACTTGCTGGGCGGCCAGGTAAATGTGATGTTTGATATTTTGGGCAGTTCACTACCCTACATCCAGTCTGGCAAGTTGACTCCCTTGGCGGTAACCTCCGCCAAACGCAGTCCCTCGTTGCCCAATGTTCCCACCATGGCTGAAGCCGGCGTGGCAGGTTATGAATTTACGGGGTGGCATGGAATTGCCGTGCGTGCGGGTACCCCGGCGCCCATTGTTGACAAACTTAACAACACGCTCAATACAATCTTTAAAGATGCCGAGTTCCGCAAAAAGTGGGAGGCTTTGGGTACGCCAATCGTTGGAGGAACACCCGCACAGTTTGCTGATCTGATCAAGCGTGACACTGTGCGATTGGGCAAAGTAGTTAAGGATGCGGGCGTTACGCTGGACTAGTTGTACGGTAGTGAAATTTTTGCGCGCAAGGCTTGAAACATATTCACGCCTAATGTGAGCGAAAGTTGAATTATTCAGAAATTAGTCAGCAATATTTGCCGGTTAAGGGATAGATTAAGCGAGTTAAGACCGAACGATAAGATTCGGGGAAATTGTGAGGGGGTTTAGTACCCCGTGTTTTTTTAATAACCAAATGGAGACAATATGACCAATCAACTGACAAAAATTGCCACTGCACTGGCGCTTGCCACCGCGGCAATGACTTTCACCAGCAGTGCTCTTGCTGCTGACCCTATCAAAATCGGGGTGAACGGCCCCTTCACTGGAGGTTCATCTTCAATGGGTGTCAGTATGCGCGACGGCGTGCGCATGGCTGCAGACGAAATTAACAAAGCCGGTGGTTTGCTTGGCCGTCAGATTCAACTGATCGAGCGCGACGATGAAGCCAAAAACGAGCGCGGCGTGCAGATCGCTCAGGAACTCATCAACAAGGAAAAAGTGGTGGCTGCAGTTGGCTATATCAACTCTGGTGTTGCATTGGCTTCGCAGCGTTTTTGGCAAGAAGCCAAGATCCCAGTCATGAACAACGTGGCTACAGCATCGGTAATCACCCATCAGTTTGATGACCAACCAGAAAACTACATTTTCCGCAACGCAGCCCATGACAGTATTCAAGCGCCCATGATCGTGGAAGAGGCCGTAACACGCCGTGGGTACAAGAAAGTCGCCATTCTTGCTGACTCGACTAACTATGGTCAGTTGGGCCGTTCCGATTTGGAAAAGGCACTGGAACTCAAAGGCATCAAAGCCGTGGCAGTGGAAAAGTTCAACATCAAGGACGTTGACATGACGGCCCAATTATTGAAGGCTAAGGCCGCAGGTGCGGATGTCGTCCTAACCTACGCCATTGGCCCTGAGTTGGCACAGATTGCAAACGGCATGACAAAACTGGGTTGGAAAGTGCCCATGATTGGCAGCTGGACCTTGTCGATGGCTAACTTTATCGACAATGCTGGACCTGGTGGTGAAGGTGCACGCATGCCACAAACCTTCATTCAAGAGCCAACGACACCAAAGCGCCAATCATTCATCATCAACTACTTGAAGACTTTTAGTCCAAAGGGCGCACGCATTGACTCGCCAGTGTCTGCAGCGCAAGGCTATGACTCCATCTACTTGTTGGCAGCTGCTATCAAGCAAGCGAACTCTACCGATGGTCCGAAAATTAAGAACGCGTTGGAAGACTTGAAGGCCCCAGTGGAGGGTGTGGTAACAACATACAACAAGCCCTTTACTGCAAAAGATCATGAGGCCATTACCGCCAACATTCCCGTGTTTGGTGAAGTCAAAGGTGAGCGCGTCGTGTACGCCTACCCTGAAGATCAAAAGAAAGCGTCGGAAGTTCGCGTTAAAGACGTAAATGCCAAGGGCGCCTTGGTTATCAAGAAGTAATCGAGTCCGTCAAAGCGGGGCACAGCATCGTGGTGGTCTTCGGGCCGGCGCGGTGCTTTTTTTAAGCCCTAACAGCTTGTTGAATTTGAAATTTGAGTGAGAACTATCTATGGAAATCCTACTGCAACTCATCTATAGCGGAGTAGCGCTGGGAATGATCTACGCGGTCATTGCCTTTGGCTACCAGTTGACGTTTCAGACGTCGGACACGCTGAATTTTGGGCAAGGAGATGCGCTCATGCTCGGTGCAATGGTCGGTTTGACATTGGTGAATATGGGCGTTAACTATTGGCTCATGCTGCCGCTGGTCATTGTTTTCGGGCTGGTGCAGGGTGGTGTTGTGGAGCGGATTGGTGTTGCACCTGCCATCAAAATTAAAAGCGAGTTTGGCTGGATCATGTCCACCATCGCCTTGGGCATTATTTTCAAAAATGTGGCCGAAAATATTTGGGGTCGTGACGATTTGAAGTTTCCATCACCATTGCCCGAAGCCCCCATCAAGCTGCTTGGGGCGAACGTGCTGCCAATGGAAATTTTGGTGGTTGTGGGCGCTATCTTGATGATGTTGGCAGTGGAGTTTTTTAATCGCAAAACCATTTATGGAAAAGCGGTGGTCGCCACGTTTAACGACCGTGATGCGGCAAAGCTGATGGGTATCAACACCGGGTTGGTGATTACGTGTTCGTATGCGCGCTCCAGTGCAACTGCCGCGTGTGCCGGTGCGTGGCGTGCGCCCCTGACCTTGCCTGGTGCCAC
>JBJOLD010000088.1:0-10871 GCA_046045765.1 Pseudomonadota bacterium
CGCGGTCCGGTAGGGGGCGTTGGGAAGCCCTGGAGTGCTGCATCCATGACGATGGGCACCAAGTTGCCGCCGTCAGACCAGGGACCTTGAAAGTTGGCAGTAGTTTCGTAAGCCACTTGCGCCGTGGCCACTTCGCGCATCAACAAGTGCACCGTATAGCTGTACCAAGGAGGCTCAGGTAGCACCATGCGCATGGGTGGGTAGACCACTTTGCCGTCTGCGGTGCGCCAGGGTCGCTCATGAATCATGGGCAGGCGCGGCTCCGGGTAAAACTGCACCACACCCAGCTCCACTTGCACGCTGTAGCGGGCCTGTGCGTCATTGCGCACCATACCTACGCGGCTGAGCGATGCGTCGGCCATGGCTTCTACTGTGTCATGGCGCGATGCCTGCGATAGCTGGGAGGGAAGGCGCTCAAACCGGTAGGTGGAGCCCGGCGCAATGGGGTTGGCTGCGGCGAAGCTTTGCACGTCGGTGTCAATCATGCGCGGCAGAGCGCAACCTGAAAGCACCGCACATGCCGCGGCCACCACCAAGCCAGTGACCCAGCGTTTGGCAGCCACTGCGGTGGTCATAGCGTGACCACCTGCAAGCCGGGTATGCCCAGCGTGGGCGCAGTGGGTAGCTCTTCGTCATCGAAGGCTTTGTCGCCGTTGTCGTCTTCAATGCCGGTAGACGTGACGCCTTTGAAGTCAAACAGCTTGCCATCCATCAGGTGCGATGGCACCACGTTTTGCAGCGCTGTGAGCATGGTCTCGGTGCGGCCAGGGTATTGCTTTTCCCACTCGCGCAGCATCTTGCCAATCTGCACGCGTTGCAGATTCTCCTGGCTGCCACACAGGGTGCACGGGATGATGGGGTACTGGCGGTGCTCGGCCCAACGGATCAGGTCTTTCTCGGCCACATAAGCCAATGGTCGAAGCACCACAAACTCGCCGTTGTCGCTGGTGAGTTTGGGCGGCATGCCCTTGAGCTTGCCACCAAAGAACATGTTCAAAAAGAAGGTTTGCAGCATGTCGTCGCGGTGGTGGCCCAGCGCGAGTTTGTTGCACTTCAGCCTGCGTGCCACGTTGTACAAAATGCCCCGGCGCAACCGGCTGCACAGGCTGCACATGGTCTTGCCCTCAGGGATGTTGCGCTTGACTATTGAGTAGGTGTCTTGCGTCTCGATGTGGAATTCCACACCCAGATTCTTCAAATACTCGGGCAGGATATGGTCCGGAAAGCCGGGCTGCTTCTGGTCCAGGTTGACCGCCACAATCTCAAAACTGATGGGCGCGCGCTGCTGCATTTTCAGCAGGATGTCGAGCATGCCGTAGCTGTCTTTGCCACCCGACATGCACACCATGATGCGGTCGCCCTCTTCGATCATGTTGTAGTCAATGATGGCTTGGCCCACCTGGCGGCACAGGCGTTTTTCCAGCTTATGGGTTTCACGTTCGATCTTGATCTCTTTGGTACGGCTGGCGGCGGCGTCAATAGCGCTCGTAGCGTCTACCTTGGCGGTATCTTCTTCAACCCATGTTGCATTCATAGTTTTTTCCTTGTAACGGGGTGGCTTACCACTGCCCGGTTTCCATGCGAATGGCAACTTCGCAGTCTTCAAAAATTTCTAGCTTGGCAATTTTTACCCGCACGCCCAGCACGCCGGGCAGCTGCATCAGGCGGTGGGCCAATTTACCAATCAGCGTTTCCAGCAAATTCACGTGTTCGGCAGTGCACTCCGCAATGATGATTTGGCGCACCTTTCGGTAGTCCAGCACGTGGTTGATATCGTCGTCATGCGGCAGCAGGGGCTGGATGCCCAGGCTCAACTCGGCATCTACCTGAATCGGTTGAGGCTCGGCCAGCTCCGACTCCAGAATGCCCAAGCTGGCATCAAAGCGCAAGCCTGACAGGGTAAGGGTCTGCAAACCTCGCGAGGCATTCATGCTTTCTTCACGCATTTGCGCCTTTCATGCGAAATACTTCAACGCCCACGCCCGCACAGTCGGGGTACACGTCAGGTTTTTGGGTCGATAGGCGCACCGCGCGCACTTGCGGGTGGGCCAGCAACTGGGCGGCCAGTGCGTCGCACAAGGTTTCTTGCAGCTCCACATGGCCCAGGGCAATGCGTGCCGCAATCACCTGGCGCACAAAGTCGTAGTCCACCACTTCGGCCAAGCGGTCTTGCGTGGGCGTGGTGTCTGTGAAGGGTACAAACAGCTCGACATTGAACACCAGGCGCTGTGACACGCCTTTCTCAAAGTCGTGCGCGCCAATGTGCACAGGCACTACGTGGTCGCGCAGAAAAAGGCGGCGGCATTCCAGTGCCAGGGTTTCAAAAATACCGTTACTCATAGGGGGCCTTCGGTGCTGGGTGCAGTGCTTTGCACCACGAACATCACATCGCGCTCTAAGGGCACCAGATGCTGGCCGTTGTCTACTGCTAGCGTGACGCCGGTGATGCACGGGTTTTGCGCCAAAAACAGGCAAGTGGCAGCTACTTGGCTTGGGTCGATGGCTCTGCGCATCAGGTTGACGCGGGCGGCTTGGTCAAAGTTGTCTTGTGTTTGCGGACCACTCAGAAACATCAGCCCCGGGGCTACGCCGCACACACGAATGCGCGGGGCCAGTGCCTGGGCTTGTAGCGCTACGCTGCGCTCCAGCGCCA
This sequence comes from Pseudomonadota bacterium, assembly GCA_046045765.1. GTDB lineage: Bacteria > Pseudomonadota > Gammaproteobacteria > Burkholderiales > Burkholderiaceae_C > Allorhodoferax. Next base: position 2,654 of record JBJOLD010000088.1, read on the forward strand.
GCTTGGACACGGTGTACGAAAAATAGTCCGGGTTCAGGTTCAGCACCTTTTGGTCCAACACGTGGATGATGCTGCGCGCGCCGCTCTCGTCGTCCGCGGGAATGGACTGCGCCATCAGGCTGGACAGCGACAGTGGAGCCAGCAGGTTGACCTCGATTTGCTGGCGCGCTGCATCCACGTTCAGTGCATCGCCCGTATCGGGCTCAAAGCTGGAGGCATTGTTCACCAGGCAGTGCAGTGGCCCCGATTTTGCGGTGATTTCTTCCACCATGCGGCGGCGGTCGGCCTCAACTGCGAGGTCAGCATGTACAGCGTGCGCCTCATGCCCCTGAGCACCTAGGTCGGCACATAGAGCAAGTGCGGCATTGGCACTGCGTTGGTAATGGCACCACACCTCCCAGCCCGCGCGGGCAAATTGGGTACAAATGAGCGCGCCCAGGCGGTGTGCGCCGCCAGTGACCAGCACGCGCTGCAGTGTGGCGCTAGACATGGGCGACCCCTTTGTCTTGTAGCGCCAGCAGCACGGCAGCGCTGGTGTCTAAAGTAGCGGCCACGCCTATTACCCGCACCAACGGTGCGAGCGCCAGGGCCAGCATGGAGTTGGCCGCGTTCAGCGCGGCTTTGGACAAGGTGTAACTCACAAAGTCAGGCGCTTGGTTCCACAGCTTTTGGTCCAGCAGGGTGACCACGGCACCTGTGGGTGCGGGCTCACCGACTTTTAAGGTGCTGTTGCGCTGGGCAATGTGGGCGTGCAGGGCCTGGCTGATCAATATGGCCGCGCCCGCGTTGGAGCGCATGTGCTTTTCCATGGCAGCAAAACTGAAGTTGTGGGCAGTGTCGTGCTCGAAGGTGGATGCGCAGTGCACCACCGCGTCCAAATGCCCCATGTGCTCCACCACGGTAGGCACCAGCTTGCGCACTGCGGTTTCATTCCCTAAATTAGTGCGAAAAGCGGCTGCACCCCGCGTGGATTGTGCACAAGCAGCTACTGTTTTTGTAGCATCCTCTACCGAGTCGCGGTAGTGTACCGCCACGCGCCAGCCGTTGGCAGCCAGTCGCAGCGCTACTTCGCGCCCCAACAGCTTGGCAGCGCCAGTAACCAGCACGGTAGGGACAAGGGAAGGGGCAGACATTGGGAGACAATTCAAAACGATATGACAACAGTTCCGAGTTTAACGATCCCCCCATCCCAAGACACCCCGCAAGGGCTTAGCGTTGCGCTCACTGACAGCATTCGGCGCAGCCTGGACGCGCAGGGTGGGTGGATGGGTTTTGACGATTTCATGGCCCAAGCGCTGTATACACCGGGCTTGGGCTATTACGCCAACGGTTCTGCCAAGTTCGGCGCTTTTGCAGAAGCGCATATGGGTGCCGGTGGCGCTCCAGTGGCTGCGGGCAGCGACTTTGTTACCGCACCCGAGATGTCGCCCTTGTTTGGCCAAGCTTTGGCGCGCCAGGTGGCGCAAGCGCTGGAAGCCACCGGCACCGACGAGGTGTGGGAGTTTGGCGCGGGCACCGGCGCTTTGGCGTTGCAACTGCTGGACGCGTTGGGTGACAAGGTTCGCCGCTACACGATTGTGGATTTGTCTGAGTCGTTGAAAGACCGGCAGCGCAGAGCATTGGCCTCCCACGTCGACAAAGTGCAGTGGGCCACCGAGCTGCCTGTCCAGCTGCGCGGTGTGGTGGTGGGCAATGAGGTGCTGGACGCCATGCCGGTGAAGCTGTTGGTGCGCACCCGTGGTGTGTGGCATGAGCGGGGTGTGGCTTGGCATGACGGGGCGTTTGCATGGGCCGACCGACCTACGGCACTGCGCCCGCCCATGGAGATCGAGGGCGAGCACGACTACCTGACCGAAATCCACGCCCAGGGCGAAGCCTTTGTGCGCACGCTCGCGGATCGGCTGACTGCTGGCGCAGCCTTTCTGCTGGACTACGGCTTTCCCGAAGCCGAGTACTACCACCCGCAGCGTCATATGGGCACGGTGATGTGCCACCGTGCCCACCAAAGCGACGACAACCCGCTGCTGGATGTGGGCCTGAAAGACATCACCGCCCACGTCAACTTCACCGGGGTGGCACTGGCCGCGCAAGACGCGGGGCTGGAGGTGCTGGGCTATACCAACCAGGCGCACTTTTTAATAAACTGCGGGTTGGCCCAGGCCATGGAAGCCGCGCCATTGACCGAGCGAGTGGCGGCGCAAAAGCTCATCATGGAACATGAAATGGGCGAGTTTTTCAAAGTGATTGGCCTGACTGCCGATGCACCGTGGGATGCCATAGGTTTTGCTCGCGGTGACAAAACGCATACTTTGTAGGAAAACGAACCATGATTGATGCTTTGCACATTGTTTGCCCCCATTGCCATACGACCAATCGCGTTAAAACTGCAGACATTAAGAGCTCACCGGACTGCGGCGGCTGCCATAAGCCCTTGTTCATGGCGCACTCCACTGCGTTGGATGAAGTGGCGTTTGACAAGCACATCCACCGTAATCAAATTCCTGTGCTGGTTGATTTTTGGGCACCATGGTGTGGCCCGTGCCGTCAGATGGCGCCCGCCTACGAGCAAGCGGCCGCGCAACTGGAGCCGCAGGTGCGCGTGGCAAAAGTCAATACCGAAGAGGCACAGAGCCTGGGGGGGCGCTACAACATTCGTAGCATTCCCACGCTAGCCCTGTTTGTTGATGGAAAGGAAGTAGCTCGCCAGCCCGGTGCCATGGGCGTAGCCGATATCGTGCGCTGGACCCTGTCGCACTTGCCGCGGCAACTTTAAGCTTAGTGGTCTTGCTTTGGTAACAAAAGAGTAACTGATCACGGCCGTTCATAGGACAATTGAGGTTGCTTCGTTAGTCTTTTTATTTTGTTATATATGACGTCTGCTTCAAGCACCGCGCTAGTTCAATTTTCTGCTGACATGGCAACTGTCGCTTGTGTCGATATTGGGGGTACCAAGGTCGCGGTCAGTGTGGCCGATGCCCAAGGGGTGCGTGGCAAAGTGGCTGAGCCCACCGCCAAAGTGGGCGACAACAATGCTCTTGCCCTGCAAATCATTCGCCTGGTGGGCGAAAGCTGCGCTTTGGCAGGTATCTCGGTGGCGCAGATTAACGCTGTGGGTGTTGCTTCCTGTGGCCCTTTTGTCAAACGTGATGGACTCATCGAACTCGCTACACCCAATATTTGTGGTGGTATGGCGGGCAAGGCGCGTGGGTTGCCCAATGACTGGACAACAGCATTGCTGGAAGCTCCGCTACGTGCTGTATTTCCCAACGTGCGTGTAGAGAATGACGGCGTAGGCGCGCTGGAAGCTGAGCGCCGCTGGGGTGCGTTGCAGGGCATGGACAACTGCGCTTACGTGACCTGGAGCACCGGTATTGGTATGGGGCTGTGTGTGGATGGCCATGTGCTACGCGGCAAAAACGGTAATGCGGGCCACGCGGGCCACACGTTCGTAAGCGATAACGACGACGCGCTGTGTGGTTGCGGCAATATGGGCGACGTAGAAGCGCTGGTGGCTGGCAATGCCATTCCACGGCGTTTTGGCGACGAAGGTTTTACCGATGCTGCTATGCTTTTTGCAGCTGCTCACGCAGGCAGCGCAAGGGCTAATGCCATTATTGATGATTTATGTCGAGTGATGGGCCGAGCACTTTACAACATGGTCGTCACGTTGGATTTGCAGCGCATTAGCCTGGGTGGCAGCGTGTTTTGGCACCACCGTGACTTCTTGTTGCCCAAGGTGCGATCGCACATTACTGGCAAGCTGCCCGCCTTAACGGGTGGGCTGGAGCTGGTGCCAGCGGGCTTGGGCGAGCGCGTAGGGGACTACGCGGCCCTGGCCCTTGTGGTCAAGTCTTGAACTTCAGGGCTTGAATTTCAGCGCCAGCACTTTGTCAGCCACACACTGACCCTGTGGCTTGCCGCCGTCAGTAGCAAAGCGGTAATGAATGCCGGCATACAAGCGCGAGACTGCTGCCTCGTCCGCTGCCGCTTTAAAGCTCTTGAAGGTGCGCGGTCCCCAACCCCGGTCGTTGTGGGTGTTGTCTACAAATTCGGTATTGGCCCCAAACATCTTGTTCAGCACCGCTTGCGCTGAGCTGGATTGCACCGAGTGCCCGGAAGGGTAATCAGGAAACGGGGGCGTTGGCAGCAGCGTAGGCACCCAGTTGCTATCAATCACCAGTTGCACATACGTCACAGGGCGCAGCACGTTGAGCTGGTATTTGGTCGCCCATGCTGCCACAAAGGCATCGGACATGGCGATGTTGAGCCTTGCAAAGGTTTCGGCGGCTGTGCCCAAGTCGGCTTTGCGAGCCTTGAGCAAATCGTTGGCAATATAGGCCCAGTGGCCCGCAGGCGTTGGCGTTTTGCCCGCATCGTCGGCCCAGTACAAGGCAAACTGGCGCTGCTCTTGGGTGGCGGCAGTGGCAATTTTGTAGACCTCCAGGCCATCTTTGTAAAACGCGGAGCCGGGCTCCTCGGAGTACGCGGGCGGCGCTGGTGCGGGGCAGTCTGCTGCGCCCTTCATGACAAAGGGGCGGTTCGTTCCCCAGTAGGCCAGCAAGGGTGCACCAAACGCGGGTGGGGTGGCCGACCATTTGCCTGCGCCGCTGGGCGGCACGTAGATAGCGCGACTGCGTCGCACCGGCCCCCAAGCCTCATGGCCACCGTCGGTGCGTGCCCAAGTCATCACGGCCATGCCCATCAGCTTGCCAAAGGTCTCGGACCGGTTGGTAATGTCCGCGGTGATGGCGTTGGGATCGAAGTCTTGTGTGTACTTCAGCGGCAGGCTGCGTTCCAGCACGTCAATACGGGCTTTGTTTTCAGCGCTGGCGGTGGGAAACATCATGCGCACCATGGTGGCCAGCGAGGCATTGGCCACGGTCGGCCAGTGCAGGGGCTCGTCGGGCTGGGCCCAAGGCAACGAGCTGAGGTCGTTGAGCTGTCCAGCCAAACTTTGGTAGCCGGGCATGCCGGGTACCACTGATTCATACAAACTTAACCCCATGTAGCCCATGGCCCGAGCGGCCACCGGTGGGCTAAACCCAGGTGTTTGTTGAATCAGCTGAAAGGCCAGCGCGAACCAGTCATACACAACGCCTGAGCTATATGCCGACGCTGGTTTTGTGACGATGGTATTGGTAGTTTGGGCTGCAGCATAGGGTGCGGCAAGACCCAGACTGCAAGCTACGGCAATCGCACTGAGTATGGTTTTGAAGCGCAATTTGCGCTTTGTTTGCGTATTTGACGTAGTCATATTCATTGAGCCTTCCAAGGTTGAGCACCCACGTCTTTGTCCACGGTGTAAAAGCCGTCAGCGGCCACAGCCTGCCAGCTGCCCCAGGGGCCGTGCGGCCACTGCACGCGCATTTTTACGTCTTTGGCATCGCCTAAGCCGAAGTGCATCCAGCCCAGCATGCCGCTGGCGTGCCCGCCGCCAATGGTGAGTTCTTGGCGAATCACTTTGCCACCTAGGTCCACTTCGATCCAAGCGCCAATAGCGTCACGGTTGCCATCGGACTGTTTGAGGCGCAATTGCAGCCAGTGGCCCATGGGCTCAGGCTTCGCGGCAGTGCCAGCACCCACATTGCGCCAGAGTTGTGCTTTGTCCCATCGGTTTACCACCACCATGTCCAGCAGGCCGTCGCCGTTCAGGTCGGCCATCATGCCGCCACGCCCGCGTCGGTAGCTGGCCACATTGGCTTGTTGGCCCGCTTCAAAAAAGCGTCCATCGGCTTGTTGCAGCAGCAGGTTGTTGGGGTCCAGGGTTGCAAAGTCGGGCATGGTGGATACATTGCCCTTGACGATAAACAGATCTGTCATGCCATCGTTATTCACATCGGCAAACTGCGCATGCCACGCGGTTGAAGGGTGGATATCCCCGCCAACATAAGGCCGGTGTGCAGTGATGCCGCGCTTGTAGGCTTGGTCAAAAAATGCGGGGCGTGACGTATCCCCTTCGAGCTTTTGAAACTTGTTATCCGCCATGCTGGTCAGGAACACTTCAGGGTAGCCATCGCCATCCACGTCATGGCTGGCAATGCCCATGCCCCAGATTTGCAGGCGCTTCCAGCCGTCCTCAACGGTGTACTGCTGTGCGGGTTGGTTGGGAGCCACTTTCCAGAGTTGCTCTTGCCCGCCTTTGTAGTACTCGCGGTCATTGCTGACCCGCAACGAAGCTTGGCCGCTGCGATTCCAGTCAGAGAACAGCATGGACAGGGCGCAGTAGCTGGGCTTGAGCAGCTCGGGCGCGGCATATTTTTTGCCCGAAGCATCGGGGCGCAACAGCCATCCTGGCGTGCAAGTGCCCCACGGAAAGTCGGGGCGGCTGCGGTCGTAGTAGGTGCCGAATGCCAATGTGGGCATGGCTTGGCCCTTCTCCCAGGTGGCAGAAAAAGCCGTGTGCCAGTCGTTGTTATTGGGAATATTCCAGGTTTCGTTGGCGCGCTCAAACTTGCACGCGCCCAAACCTCTGAATACTTCAACCTCGCCCACGCGCAGCACCACCAAGTCGATGTTGCCATCGCCATCAATATCAATCGGGTAGGCACCGGTGGCCAGTGTCAGCTCCAGGCCAGAGCGCTCTTCTTGCAGCTTGATAGGGCCGCCGCGTGTGCTTTTGTTGCGGTAAAACTTGGCTTTGTTTTGGCCGCCCGTGACGTAAATTTCTGGCAAGCCGTCGTTATCGCAGTCAAACACTGCAACACCGCCACCGACCATGAATTCATCCTGACCCTCAAACCGGCTTTGCAGGCCTGCGGTATCTGTCTCTTCTACGAAACGCGGGATGGGTGGAGTAGGTTGAGTGGGTGCATCTGCGGCCAGCACTGCTGTTGCGGTAGGTAGTAACAAGCTGCTTATCAGCATCCACGGCACGGCTTTTTTCATTGCAAACCTCTTAAACAGTAACCCAAGCGCCGGTTTTCTCAGACGCAAATAACGCGTCAATCACGCGCATATTGGCAATGGCGTCTTCCACGCCATAGGGCAGGGTAATTTCGCCGCGAACAGCGCGCGAGAACGCATCGCCTTGCAGCGTGTATTGGTCGCAGGCGGCAATGGTTTCGCTGGTGGTGGATTGGCCATCCAAGTGCGAACCATCGTCGGTAAAAACTTGGGTCGATTCACCCAAAGGCGCATTGAACGGTATGTGAATTTCAATGCGTTTCTTCGTGCCACATATCTGCACCCGTTGGTACGGTACTGACTGGGTGGAGATGGTGAAGTCCAGACGGCGGCCTTCGCCAAAGTCCACCAAGGCGCTGACCGTGCGGTCGGTTTTGAATTCAGGGTCGCGGTCGAATAGCGCAATCACACGCTTGGGCTCAGTACCGAATAAAAACCGCCCGGTGACGATGGGGTAGCAACCAATGTCATACAAGGCACCGCCGCCAATGTCTACCTGGTTGCGGATGTTGTTGGCGTCCCGGTTGAAGTACGAAAAGTACGCTTGTATAGCCCGCAAATCGCCCAGCTCGCCGCGTTGCACACGTTCACGCGCGGCAATCCACTGCGGGTGGAATCTAACCATGAAGGCTTCCATGATGTGCACTTTGTCCGCCACCTCGCGCAGCTCTGCGGCCTGGGCGGCGGTAAGCGCCACCGGTTTTTCGCACAACACATGCTTACCTGCCTTTGCCGCCATGAGTGTCATGGGTACATGTTGGTCGTTGGGCAGTGGGTTGTAAATGGCTTCAATCTCAGGGTCGGCAATCAGTTCTTCATAACTGCCATACGCTTTTTGAATCCCCAGCTTGTCTGCCAATGCACGCCCCCTCGCCAGATCGCGCGATGCAATGGCGCGAATGTCGCAACACTCGCCTTTTTGCATGGCGGGGATGACTTTCTCCCACCCAATCTTGGCAGTGCTGAGCACGCCCCAAACGACTTTTTTCATGGTTGGTTTCACTCAGATAAACGAGTTCAGCAGGTTTTCCAGGTGCTCTTGACGGCCAGACACTGGACGTGTGTCGGTGTTGTTAGCCAGTACGCGCGCGGCAACAGCATCTAGTGTGAATTTGCCATCCAGCACGTCTTTGCCAAATCCGGAGTTCCAGCCGGCGTAGCGGTCTTCGGTGTGCTTTGCAAAACGGCCGTCCAAAATCATTTTTTCGGCGATGAGCAGGGCGCGTGCACTCACGTCCATGGCACCGATGTGTCCGTAGAACATGTCCTCGGGGTCGATGGATTGGCGGCGTACTTTGCTGTCAAAGTTGACACC
>JBJOLD010000365.1:0-5077 GCA_046045765.1 Pseudomonadota bacterium
GTGTTATGTGGCCAGTTGAAAGGAGATTCACAACTGCTGCCGACTCTTCAGCACGTCGGACACGTAGGCGCTGCAATACAAACAGGCAATAGTGTGCAAACCACAGAGATGAAAATACAAAAACCAACGTGTAAATCCAAATTGCTAACGGTACCAAAATAATGAAACCGGCCGCAAATGCCACGCCCGACGCCCACACAAGACTAGGCGCCAAACCCAAATAGCCTGTAAATACGCCCATGCACAGCAAGGTGAGCCGTTGCTCACGAAAGATGGTGTTCCGCTCTTCATCGTCTGCGTGGCTTGCAAGTGCATCAAATGCCATGATGCGGTAGGTGAGCCAACCCCAAATCAGCGGTGGCAGCACCAGTATCAGCGGCGGCACCAACCACAGCGGTACCGACACCACCAATGCCAGCAATGCCGCAGCTGTAGAACCCAGTGACCACAGCAGGCTGCGAAAAAATGAAGCTCCTTTGCGTGCCTGTAGTTGCGGAAACCGACGCTTGGCTACCAGTGCCACCATCATGGGTGTCATGGTAAGGGCAACGGCCACCAAGGTCAGGATGATGATGACGGGCGTCACCCCAAAAATTACCAATAAAGGAGCAAATACCGTTTTGAGATTGCCCGCGCCCATACGGTCTAACCATTGCCAAGCACTGTTGAGAAATGCGGCTGAATCCATCAACCGCATAACTTGGTCCATGGCGAGTTCCCAAAGAAAGTACCCAAGCCCAACAGTCAGTGTGACCATAAATACCAGCGGCAAGACGGAAACAAAAATGATGCGTGGCCGCAAGCAATACACCACAGCCCGCCAAAGTGAATCTAGTAACTCGTGCATATAACCAACCTATACGTACCAAAACGGCTGCTAATACCGAGAAACCAAACGTTTGATACCGTTGATTTGTTGGGTCCAAAAGCCGCGACCATAGTCCACACCCTGCTCGACCTGGTCACGCACGCCGGTGGGGTCAAACCTCAGTTCAAAGTTAGCCGTATCAAACAGAATATCCCACCAGGGTAGTAACACGCCAAAATTGTGCCCACCCAACGTCTGCTTGCCATGCGACTCATGGCCAATGCCGACACTGTGGTGCACCCTGTGAAACCGGGGACTGACCAAAAGGCGATCACCTATTGCACCAAACCAGATGCGTACATTGGCATGTTGAAAGTTCTCGCAGAGCTGACTTAAGGCCACCATAGCAACAAACTGACCTGGAGGAATGCCAATAAGTTGTGCCGCCACTGCAATGATGATGTCGCGCAAAACATCGTCCAGCAGGTGGTTACGGTTGTCGCTCCACATCGTCATTTGGCGTTGAGAATGGTGCAACGAATGCAGCCGCCACCACCATTCAAACTCATGCTGCCCTCGGTGTATGGCGTAATTTAGCAAATCCATCACCACGAGGTACAACACAAAACTAACCCAAGGTATGTCGCTGACACCAGGCCAAAAAGCATCTAAGTGAAAGGTCGGCACACCCGCTACGCGCAGTTGCGAAAACAGCGCGTCAAACGCCGGGTCCAAGGTAAAAAACATGGCAACCCGAAACGCGCCCAGCCGGTGAATCAAGGTGTAGACCACATCAATCCGTACAGCAGCTTTGTCGACCAAGGCATCTACAGGACGCCAGTGTTGCAATGGGGCAATGACTGCCAGCATCACCACCAGCTGAACACAACCCACCAACAGCCAGCCCGTTGCGCTAAAACCCTCAGACAACAAGCCGCCCATGCCTATACCAAACATGAGTGGCTGAACAACGACTTCAAACAGCCACAGTTGCGCTTGTGCGAACCCGTCGACAAATGTTTCAATCACACGCTTTATTCCCCATGGTTTGCAATCCAGCTCTTGAAAGCGGGATGGCTACGTAGAGTTTCGAAACAAAATCCGCGCTCTTTGAGTCCCACAATAAGCGGCTCCAGATTGGCAGGTGCCCAAGGGTCTTTGCGCGACCAAATGCCCAAGTGCGCCATGAGAATATCGCCACCGCGGATATCGTTCAGGGCTTTTTTGAGCAGCATGTCGTTGCTAAAGGTTTCGCTGGGCAATTCATCTCCCAAGAACCCAGCCGGGGCCCAGCCCACATGGGCGTAACCACAGGCCTTGGCCACCTCCAGCAAGCGAGGCGAGGTTTTACCGCCCGGCGCCCTGAACAACGGCAGACTTTTTTTACCCGTGAAGTCGTGGAGCCTGCGGGAAGCTTGATTGAGCTGGTCACAGTACTTCGTCGCATCCCATGTAAATTCTCGGCCAGCAAAGGCCCCAGCCGAGGGACGCATACGAAACGTGGGTTGTTCACCCTTAACATCTCCGCGCCAATACACGTGATCGTAGGTATGGCTGGCAAAGTCATGGCCGTCTGCGGCCGCGGCTTTCCACCAAATCCCCCAAGCATTACCTAAACTACCGTCTCCGGTTTGGGTTGGCTCGTTTGCCGCAAAAAACGTGACTTTAACTTTATTGCGCCGCAACACATCGGCTACCAAAGGGGCCACGCCCATGTGCCCGGTATCCAAGGTCAAGTAGACCGGGTTCTTGCAGTCATTTTGGGCATCAGCGCCCGTCGTGCATGCGTAACCAGCTACAAAAAATGTAGCAATTAAACAGTTTTTAAAGTTGCTATTGACGACCTGCATGGTCAAGTGTCCAGACCCCGTGAGGAGAATTTCCCACCTTTACCTGGCGCACCACTTTGCGCGTAGTGGTGTCGATTACTGTCAAAAACTGGGCCCAGCGCGAGGCCACGTAAATGTACCGACCGTCCGCAGACACATCCATACAATCAGGGCCGCCAGGAGCTGGGTAGCTTTCCACCACATTCATGGTTTGATAGTCAATTTTGCTGATGGTGTTGGCCACACGATTGCTCACGTAGACGTGGCGCTTGTCGCCAGCTGCGCGGAACGCATGGGCACCCGCCCCGGTGGCTATGGTCTTAACCAATCGTGGCGTAGAGCCTGTCACGTCGTACACCTCTACCCCGGTGCCACCAGTCAAGCCAACCAACAAAAACTTGTCGTCAGGCGTTCCAAACACATCTGCCGGCAAATTACCGGTTTTGAAGCGCCATTTCAAGGTTTGGGTAGAAAGGTCAATCATGACCAATTCGTCGCTGTCCTGCATGGTGGAATACAGAGCAGTGCTGGTGCTGTTAACCCATAAATGGCTGGGAGTTTTTCCTGTAGAAATGCGCTTGGAAAGCTCCATTTCACCACCCGTCCAACGATAAATATCTACATGGTTAAGCCGGTTAGCGGCAGTAATAAACCACTTCATGTCGGGTGAAAACCGCAATTGGTAGGGGTCCAGAATGCCACGGACCGTGCGTTGAACAGCGCCCGTGCGAGGGTCCACAAACAAAAGGCTATCGCCCAGGGCATTGGCGATGATCAGTGATTTCTCATCTGGTGAGAGATACAAATGGTGTGGCTCTTTGCCCGTAGAGATGCGCTTGGTTTCGGTCCAGGTTACCGGATCAATGACGCTGACGCTGGCCTGCAACGAATTGAGTACAAAAATGGGGGTGGGTGGAGCGGACTGTGCGTGCGCACTGCTCGCCAAGCCAAGGTGTAAGGCTGCAGCAGACACAGCCAAAAATCGGGTAATAAGTTTCACAGAAAATCGCTTTGCAAGGGGAGCCAAGTGTAATGGGATCAAAGCCCAGTTAAGGCACATCAAACAGTCAGTGGGGTTTTGCGAATCGGGATCGGTGATTAGCCCGCAATGAGTTCCAGATCTTCATGGCTTAGCCAGCGCCACTGACCCGGCGCCAAATCGTGGGGTAGTTTCAAGCCACCAATCTGCGAGCGGTGTAGGCCCTCCACCCGGTTACTGACCGCAGCAACCATGCGCTTGACCTGGTGGTATTTACCCTCAGTCAGTGTCAGTCGCAAATGGGTTTCACTCACGGCCTCACAAGCAGCTGCACGTACAGGTTTTGGGTCATCATCCAACACCACACCGGACAGCAGTTTTTGCACCTGCTTGTCATCCAACGGGTGCTTGACGGTCACCTCATAAACTTTGGGCACGTGATGACGCGGAGAACTCATGCGGTGTATAAACTTGCCATCATCTGTGAGCAACAGGAGTCCAGTAGTGTCCTGGTCCAACCGCCCCACCGCCTGAACACCTTGGACCGCAGCTTTTTGGGGCCGCAGGCGCAGGGGCGACGGCAGCAGTGTGTAAATACTGGGGTAAGTGGAGGGCTTTTGCGAGCACTCGGTGGCAGTGGGCTTATGGAGCATTACGTAGGCCTTTTCATGGTACGGCCAGTCCACACCCTGAACTCGAAAACGCAAGCCAGATGCTACGAATTCTGTAGCAGCCTGTGCACATGGGACGGGGGCTAGAGCATTATTAGCATCATAAACCTGAACCAAACCCTGTTGTACTAACCCGGCACACACACGCCGTGTACCGAAGCCCTGCGAATAAAGAATGTCTTGAAGCTGCATCACCTTAGTATCGCAGCGCCAAGGGCGAGTGAAGTTTCGGTGAAAAATACCCAAATTTGATATGGTCTGCGGCAATGGTCATCAAATTCGAAGTGGGAATGTAGCGTCCACTTCATCGCTGCCCTGAAATAAGTTCCAAATACAAATATGGGAGGGAGTTCAATGAACAACTGGTATCTGATTCACACCAAGATCCGCCAAGAGCGGGTAGCTCTGGAGAACTTGGAGCGTCAGGGTTTTGAATGCTTCCTACCGCAAATCCAGGTAAAAAAACTGCGCCAATCCACATTGCAAGTGGTTCAAGAGGCCTTGTTTCCGCGCTACCTTTTCATCCGACTGGACACCAGCCAGGAGGGGCAAAACTGGGCTCCCATCCACTCTACCCTGGGCGTTAGCCGTCTGGTCACATTTGGCAACGTTCCCGCCAAGATTGCCGATGGGCTTGTTGCCTTGATTCGGACACAGACACAAAGCGGCGAAGTAGTCAGCCCTGAAAATCCCCTGGAGCCCGCATGAATGCTAGGTTTCGAGGGTGATTACGGATACTCAAAACTCCCGAAATCCATTTCAATAGAGCTCAGTTTCTGGGAGTTCTTGA
>JBJOLD010000035.1:0-10580 GCA_046045765.1 Pseudomonadota bacterium
ACTCTTTGAGGTACATCCCCACAACAAGCAGGCCAACTGATATTTTTTAAACATGAATCAGTGAAGATGCCGTGGCTTACGTCCACCGCCGCGCCCCGTACCGTGGCCACTACCTGAACCTTTGGGTGGCTTGCCAATTTCAAGGGAATGTACCAACTCGTCAAATCGCTGAGTGAAGAGTTTGTCAATTTCGGCGACCACGCCACCGAGTTCTGCGCCATCGAAGTGGCGCTCCATCATATTGACAACGTCTTGTACCAACAAATCCCGCTGCACTTGCATTATTGCGGCAGGGTTTGGACCAACGAATAACATCACAAAATCATCACGCGACTGCCGACTAGGTTCATCTTCCTCCTCGTCAAATTCAGCGTCGTAAAAAGTCACCTCAATGGCCGCTCCAGTCTCCGCGAGATCGTTGAGGTTCATACAAACTTCGTCCAAAATTTGACGAAAGTCATCGTGGCCACTCACGGTCCAACACATTTGTACTATGTGATCGTGAATATCAAATTTAATTCCTGGTTCATCCTCGTAGGCGCTGTTTGCACCGTCCGCTAAAGACCGTGCCCCTACATAACGCCACATGGGCTTTAGTGCATCTTGCAATTGTTCAAACACTACATCAGCACGTAAGGTTACTTGACCGTGCACGTGAATTTCGAAGGGCGCGTTATAAATTGTCATGCGACCAAGGTGTGAGTTGACCATTTGATGGTGCCCGAGACCGGAATCGAACCGGTACGCCCGTTATTCACGAAGCGGCGGATTTTAAGTCCGATGTGTCTACCTATTTCACCACTCGGGCGGCTTGGTCTATTGTGAAACAAAAATACCTCACCAACTGCAGTCAACGAGGCATTGGCGTGAGATTTTTTTGGAGGCGCGGTCCGGAGTCGAACCGGACTAACCGGATTTGCAATCCGGGGCATAACCGCTTTGCTACCGCGCCAGCATTCTTCTAACGAAAAGGGGAAGCAACTCGCTTCCCCTTTTATGAAATTTGGAGCGGGAAAAGAGGTTCGAACTCTCGACCTATACCTTGGCAAGGTATCGCTCTACCAACTGAGCTATTCCCGCATTTCAAGCTTCAAATTATAGCGTTATTTTTTATCTTCACAAAAATACATCGATAAATTTCCACACTTAAGCGTCAGTGTTTGATAGACCCTTGCAAGTCACCAGCGGGGACCACAGGCGCTACTGAAGTTGCAACTAGCTCATCCTCAGGCAGGGGAATGGGCTGGGTTTCTAAAGCGTGCTCTAAAACCTGATCAATCCAGCGCACCGGCACAATTTCTAATCCATTTTTTACATTCTCTGGAATATCTTGCAAATCCTTGGCATTGGCTTCAGGAATTAGCACCGTTTTGATACCCCCACGCAAAGCGGCAAGCAGCTTTTCCTTGAGTCCACCAATCTCAGTAATTTCGCCGCGCAGCGTAATTTCACCCGTCATAGCTACGTGACCAAGTACAGGAATACCGGTCAATGCAGACACGAAGGCAGTTGCCATTGCCGCACCAGCACTCGGCCCATCCTTGGGCGTCGCACCATCAGGCACGTGAATATGAATATCTTTCTTTTCAAAGATTTCGTCTTTAATACCCAGTCGGCGCGAGCGGCTACGTACAACCGTGCGAGCAGCTTCAACCGACTCTTTCATTACATCGCCAAGTGAGCCAGTACGTGTAATGACACCCTTTCCGGGTGTTAATGCGGCCTCAATAGTCAATAAGTCTCCACCCACCTCAGTCCAGGCCAATCCAACGACTTGTCCCACTTGATTCTGCTCCTCTGCACGTCCGTAGGTGTACTTGCGTACACCCAAGAAATCGTTCAAGTTATCGGCAGTTACCGTAACTTGCGCAACCATCTTCTTGAGTAAAAGGCCCTTGACCACTTTGCGACAAATTTTGGAAAGCTCTCGCTCCAACGAGCGCACACCAGCTTCACGCGTGTAATAGCGCACGATGTCTCGAACCGCCTCCTCAGAGATGGACAATTCGGCGTCTTCGACGCCATTGTTTTTCATTTGCTTGGGCAGCAAATAAGTAATTGCAATATTTGTTTTTTCGTCTTCGGTGTAGCCCGAGAGACGAATGACCTCCATGCGGTCCAGCAGCGCCGGAGGAATATTCATGGAGTTACTGGTCGCTACAAACATTACGTCGCTGAGGTCGTAATCGACTTCCACATAGTGATCACCAAATTTGTGGTTCTGCTCTGGGTCTAACACTTCCAGTAAAGCGCTGCTGGGATCGCCACGGAAATCTGTGCCGAGCTTATCAATTTCATCTAGCAAAAACAGTGGGTTGCGTGTCCCGACTTTTGACAGACTCTGCAAAACCTTACCTGGCATTGCACCAATATAAGTACGGCGATGTCCACGGATTTCAGCCTCGTCTCGCATGCCACCCAAAGCCATGCGAACGTACTTGCGCCCGGTAGCCTTGGCGATAGATTGACCTAAGGAAGTTTTACCCACACCGGGTGGGCCAACCAAGCACAAAATGGGTGCTTTAACTTTGTCCACGCGCTGTTGGACAGCAAGATATTCAAGAATACGATCTTTAACTTTATCTAAACCGTAGTGGTCTTCATTGAGCACTGTCTCAGCATTCGTGAGGTTGTGCTTAATCTTAGTTTTAGCAGCCCAAGGCAACCCAGTAAGCACCTCAATATAGTTCCGCACTACGGTAGCTTCTGCCGACATGGGCGACATGAGTTTGAGTTTTTTAAGTTCGGCCTCTGCCTTTTTCAAAGCCTCTTTAGGCATTTTTGCTGACTTGATCTTCTTTTCAATCTCTTCAATATCAGCGCCGTCCTCGCCCTCCCCCAATTCTTTTTGGATAGCCTTGACTTGCTCATTCAAATAAAAATCGCGTTGATTTTTTTCCATTTGGCGCTTTACGCGCCCTCGGATTTTTTTATCCACATTGAGGATATCAACTTCACGCTCGACCTGCTCAAACAAATTTTCTAAGCGCTCTTTTACACCTGACAAACTAAGTACCGACTGCTTGGCATCCAGTTTCAGCGGCAAATGGGCCGCAATTGTGTCCGCTAAACGGCCAGCGTCATCAATGCCGGAAATAGACGTCAAAATTTCAGGCGGAATCTTCTTGTTCAATTTGACGTACTGGTCAAATTGCTGCATCACCGCACGCCTGAGCGCCTCAACCTCACTTGCCTTGCCCTTGCCTTGGTTAGAAATCTCCACAATGATTTCCACAGGCGTCACATTGGCCATAAAGTGACTTTCGCCCTCTTCAATTTTGTTCACGGTTGCACGTTGGTGACCTTCAACCAACACTTTCACTGTGCCGTCAGGCAACTTCAACATTTGCAAAATAGTGGAAACACACCCCACATCAAACATATCAGACACCAACGGATCGTCTTTGGCTGCAGCCTTTTGTGCCACCAGCATAATGCGCCTATCCGCTTCCATAGCAGCTTCCAGCGCTTTAATGCTTTTTGGACGCCCTACAAACAACGGGATCACCATATGGGGAAAGACCACCACATCCCGCAAGGGTAAAAGTGGCAAATCTATTGGGGTAGGAAGTAGGGGGGGGGGGCCAGACATAAAGGGACCTTAAAGTTACTTGATGGATATGGTCAGAAATGCCTGAATTTCAAGCTCTCCCCGATTATCCGGGGAGGTACCGCTGAAAGAAAACAGTGAAAAGGTCACAAAACCCCTGAAATCGAGGATTTACGACACGGAGGCACTAGGCCTTCTTGGCCGTTTCACGGTAAACCAACAAAGGTGGCTTGTTTTCTTCGATCGTAGATTCATCAACTACAACCTTTTCAACATTGGCAGCATCGGGCAGTTCATACATCGTGTTAATTAGCGACTGCTCCAAAATTGAGCGTAAGCCACGAGCACCTGTTTTACGCGCCAAAGCACGCTTGGCAATAGCTCGCAACGCAGATGGCCGAATCTCCAATTCAGCACCCTCCATTGCTAACAACTTGGCATATTGCTTAACCAGCGCATTTTTAGGCTCAGTCAAAATTTGCACCAAAGCGTCTTCTGTTAGCTCAGCCAAAGTGGCTACCACTGGCATGCGGCCAACCAGTTCAGGAATCAAGCCAAATTTGATTAAATCCTCAGGCTCTACTTCTTTAAAGACCTCTGTCAAACTGCGTTGTTGCTTACTTTTGACAGATGCACCAAAGCCGATACCCGAAGACTGGGTGCGGTTTTCAATAACTTTCTCCAAACCAGAAAATGCTCCGCCACAAATAAACAAAATATTTGTGGTGTCGATCTGCACAAAGTCTTGATTTGGATGCTTTCGACCACCTTGCGGGGGTACGCTAGCCATAGTGCCTTCTATCAGTTTGAGTAGCGCCTGTTGCACTCCTTCACCCGACACGTCGCGCGTGATAGATGGGTTGTCCGACTTACGCGAAATTTTGTCAATTTCATCGATGTACACAATTCCGCGCTGAGCTCGTTCCACTTCGTAATTGCAACTTTGCAGCAACTTGAGAACAATGTTCTCAACGTCTTCACCGACATAACCGGCTTCTGTCAATGTCGTGGCATCTGCCATTACAAACGGGACGTCCAGCATACGTGCCAGCGTTTGCGCCAGCAAAGTTTTCCCTGAACCCGTAGGACCGATAAGCAAGATGTTGCTTTTAGCCAGCTCTACATCGTCTTTTTTTGCTTTTTCTTTGTGACGCAAGCGTTTGTAATGGTTATAAACCGCCACCGCCAGCGTCCGTTTAGCAGGCTCTTGACCAATGACATAGTTGTCTAAGTTACCCTTGATTTCAGCCGGTGTAGGCAAATCACCCCGTTCGTCTTTTACTTCTGTAGTGGCAGGCAACTCATCACGAATAATTTCATTGCACAAATCAATACACTCATCGCATACAAAAACTGATGGGCCTGCAATTAGCTTTTTAACTTCATGCTGGCTCTTGCCGCAGAATGAGCAGTACAGAGTTTTTTCGCTGGATGCGCCTTTTTTCTCGGCCATGTGGAGACTGCCTTTACGCTTGATTTTCTCAATAATAACCAAATAAAAACGGCGCCTCTCGACTGAAAGGCACCGTCCTATCGGCGGTTTCGCTGGTCAATCAATCAGGATCGCTTTGATATGACCTGATCGATTAATCCGTATTCTTTGGACTCTTCTGCGGTCATGTAGTAGTCGCGCTCTGTATCACGCGCTATCCGCTCTAAGGGTTGGCCAGTTCGTTCAGCCAAAATTTTGTTTAACTGCTCACGTGTTTTTAAAATTTCACGCGCCGCAATTTCGATCTCCGTTGCCTGCCCTTGGCTTCCACCTGATGGCTGGTGAATCATGATCTTAGAGTTCGGCAAGCAAAAGCGTTTTCCCTTAGCTCCAGCAGAGAGCAAAAACGCTCCCATACTGGCAGCCATGCCGATACACAGAGTCGATACGTCAGGCTTGATGAAGTTCATGGTGTCAAAAATAGACATACCAGCACTTACCGACCCGCCAGGACTATTGATGTAAAAAGAAATATCCTTATCGGGATTTTCGCTCTCTAAAAACAACAATTGCGCGACAACCAAGTTGGCTGTCTGGTCATTCACGGGACCAACCAGAAAGATCACGCGCTCTTTGAGCAGGCGCGAATAAATATCGTACGAACGCTCACCGCGGCCCGACTGCTCAATCACCATAGGCACCATGCCCAAAGCCTGTGTCTCCATGGCGCCTGGCGCTCCGTATTTCACATTCATAGCGTCTCCAAAATTAGTCATGGGACTGTACCCAAAATTCGATTCCACCATGCAAATGGGGCTTGTTAGCCGGACAACAAGTCCTGCGCAAGCCCCATCTACTTTTACGCTTCACGCAGTTAATGCGCAGCGCGATTAATTCTGACCCATCAGCTCATCAAAAGAGATGGCCTTGGCGTTTACCTTGGCTTGAGCCAACACAAATTCGGTAACGTTACTTTCAATCACGATGGCTTCAACTTCTGCCATGCGGCGGTTGTCGCTGTAGTACCAACGCATCACATCTGCTGGTTTTTCGTAGCTTGCAGCTAGCTCTTCTACGTGGGCCTTGATTTGCTCAGGCTTGGCTTGCAGCTCATTCGCGCGAACCAACTCAGCAACCACCAATCCTAAACGCACGCGGCGTTCAGCCTGTGGGCGGAAGATATCGTCAGGGATAGGGGCCTTGTCAGCGTCTTTCACACCGCGTTGCTTCAAATCAGCGCGGGCGCTCTCAACCATACGGTCGAGTTCAGCCTGCACACTGGATTTGGGTAAATCGAGTTCCGACTTGGCAATCAAAGCGTCCATCACGGCTTGCTTGTTACGACCCAGCAGGCGGTATTTGACTTCGCGTTCCAGATTTTTACGAATGTCAACACGTAGACCTTCCACCGAGGCATTTGAAATACCCAAACCTTTGGCCAAGTCGCCATCCACAGCCGGCAAATTAGCTGCTTCAATTTTCTTCAAAGTGACCATGAAATCAGCGGTCTTACCAGCGACATCCTTGCCGTGGTAATCAGCGGGAAATGCCAATGGGAAAGTCTTGCTCTCACCCAGTTTCATACCGCGAGTGGCTTCTTCAAACTCTTTGAGCATCTGGCCATCGCCCAGGATGAACTGAAAGTCATCAGCTTTGCCGCCGGCAAAAGTCTCGCCGTCGATCTTGCCTTCAAAATCTACGGTCACGCGGTCAGTATCAACAGCGGCTGCATCTTGTGGGCGCTGTGCAAAAGTGCGACGTTGCTTGCGCAGAATATCAATCGTTTTGTCGATCGCATCTTCCGTCACTTCAGCGCTGGCTTTTTCAACCTCAGCGCTGGCCAAGTCGCCAATTTTTACTTCTGGAAATACTTCGAAAATGGCATCAAAAGCCATTTGGCCTTCGACAGTGCCTTCGCTCTCGGTGATACGAGGTTGACCTGCGACACGCAGCTTAGCCTCGTTGGCGGCGCTAGCAAAAGCTTCGCCAACCTTGTCATTCATGACTTCGTAATGCACTGAGTAGCCGTAGCGCTGCGCAACAACGTTCATGGGCACTTTGCCGGGACGAAAGCCGTCCATCTTGACGGTGCGAGCCAGCTTGCGCAAACGCGAATCAACTTCGGTCTGAATCACGCCAGTGGGCAGTGTCAGCGTAATCTTGCGTTCCAGCTTTTCCAACGTTTCTACAGTTACAGCCATTCTTATCTCCTCAATGAGTGGTGCGCGGGGCGGGACTCGAACCCGCACAGTATTGCTACCGTCAGGACCTAAACCTGGTGCGTCTACCAATTTCGCCACCCGCGCAAAAAACAAAAATGGGAGGTAACAGAGGCTGCAAACCTTACTTGCAGCTTTGTCGCCACCCATTTGAAATCGGTTAGCTCGCTATTTTAACCTGCGAAATGACCTTCTCTTCTAACCTTGAACCAAGCGGCATACATTGCAGGCAAAGCAAGCAGCGTTAAAACGGTTGCAACGATCAATCCGCCCATGATGGCTACGGCCATCGGTCCCCAAAATGTAGAGCGAGACAAAGGAATCATCGCCAACACCGCAGCGGCCGCTGTGAGCACAATGGGGCGTAAACGGCGCACGGCGGATTCCACGATCGCGTCCCAAGCCGGAATGCCCGCGGCGCGGTCTTGCTCGATTTGGTCGATCAAGATCACCGAATTGCGCTGAATCATGCCCATCAACGCGATCACGCCCAACAAGGCCACAAAGCCGAATGGTCTGCCCGACAGCAGCAATGCAGCCGCCACACCCGCAATACCTAAAGGTCCGGTCAAAAACACCAGCATGGCGCGGCTAAAGCTGTGCAATTGCAGCATGAGCAGGGTGAATGTCACAAACAGCATGATGGGTATGCCCGCCGCAATCGAAGCGGAGCCCTTGCTGCTTTCTTCCACAGCACCAGCAACTTCGATGCGGTAGGCGTTCAGGCCTTTGACTTTCCAGTTGGCCTCTAGCGCCCGAAGTTGAGGCAGTAGCTCATTGGTCACGGTGGCGCCTTGCAAGCCTTCCACAATATCGCTTTGCACCGTAATGGCGTAGTCGCGGCCATCGCGCCACATCACACCGGGTTCCCAGCCGAAGGTTGGCTTGGCAATTTGCGTGAGTGGTATCGATTTACCGCTGGCGGTGGGTAAATAGGCGTTGCCGATGTCGGTGATGGCATTTCGCTCATCCTGTGGCTGGCGCAAGACGATGTCGATGAGCTTGTCACCCTCGCGATATTGGCCCACAGTGGTACCCGACAACATAGTTTTAGCCGCTTGCGCGATCACTTGGCTTGTCACGCCCAGAGCGCGTGCCTTGGTCTGATCGACTTCTAGTCGCATGACTTTCACGGATTCATTCCAATTGTCATTCACGCCACGGGTATTAGTGCTCTGGCGCATAACCGCCTTCACCTCGTCAGCGCGCTCGCGCAGCACCGCAGGCTCGCCACCCACCACGCGAAACTGTACCGGGTAGGCCACGGGCGGGCCGTTAGGCAAAATCTTGACGCGGGCCCGCACCTCGGGAAATTCCTCTGCAATCAAGGCTGGCAGCTTGATACGCATGGGTTCGCGCAGCTTCAGGCTCTTGGGCAGGATGATGAATTGCGACACATTGGTTTGCTGAAAAATATTGTCCAGCGGCAAATAGAAACGGGGCACGCCCGAGCCCACCCAGGTGGTGATGCTTTCCACGTCCGGGTCTTGCATCAGGCGCGCCTCGATGCGCTTGGTGGTGGCCTCATTGGCCGCAAACGAGGTGCCTTCGGGGTACCAAACGTCCAGCAGCACTTCGGCGCGCGCTGAGTCGGGGAAAAACTGCTGCTGCACTTTGCCCATACCCACAATGCCCAGCGCAAAAGTGAGCAGCATTGCGCCAATGGTGGTCCAGCGGTGTTCTACACACCAGTTCACCGCCTTGCGAAACACGTTGTAAAACGGCGAGTCGAACAGCTCATGCGGCTGGTCGCCGGCGCCGTGGGGCTTCACTTTCAGGAACAAGGTGCCTAAGTACGGCACGAAGTACACCGACACAATCCAGCTCAGCACCAGCGCCAGTACCGTCACACCAAAGATAGCAAAGGTGTATTCACCGGTAGACGACTTGGCAATACCGATGGGCAAAAAGCCCACGGCGGTGATCAGCGTGCCGGTCAGCATAGGCATGGCGGTGATCTCATAGGCAAAGGTGGCTGCGCGCACTTTGTCGTAGCCCTCCTCCATCTTGCGCACCATCATTTCCACCGCAATGATGGCGTCATCTACCAGCAAGCCCAGTGCAATGATCAGCGATCCCAGCGAGATTTTGTGCAGGCCAATGCCCCAGTAATTCATGCCCAAAAACGTGAGCGCCAGCACTAGTGGAATGGTGATGCCCACTACCAGGCCGGGGCGCATATCCACGTAGTAGCGGCTGTACCAGCGGGTGGCACCTTCGCGCTTGTGCAAGCCCAGGCTTACAAAGCTCACAGCCAGCACAATCACAATGGCCTCAACCAATACCGACACGAATTCGTTCACCGATTTCTTAACTGCCGTGGGCTGGTCTTGCACTTCTTCCAAGCTAATGCCAGCAGGCAGAATTAGTGCGATTTTTTCAGTGGCAGCTTTGAGCGCCTTGCCCATGGCAATGATGTCGCCCCCCTTGGCCATGGACACACCCATGGCAATCACCTGATTGCCTTGAAACCGCACTTTGACTTGCGCTGGATCTACATAACCACGTTTGATGTCGGCAATGTCGGCCAAGCGCATCTGGTTGCCCGAGCTACCTCGGATGGGCATGGCGCGTAGGTCTTCCACCGAAGTGAATTGCCCTGCTACGCGCACTTGCAACACATCCAACGGCGTTTGCATGGTGCCCGCACCCTCAATCGCGTTTTGCTGGCTCAGTTGCGCCAGCACTTGGTTCATGTCCAGCCCCAGCTGGGCCAGGCGTTTTTGGGAGATTTCGATGTACAGCTTTTCGTCTTGCACGCCAAACAGTTCCACCTTGTTGACGTCAGCCACTTTGAGCAACTTTTGGCGCACGTCGTCGGCAAACACTTTGACCTCGGCATCCGAGAAACCATCGGCCTTCAGCGCGTAAATCACGCCATACACATCACCAAACTCGTCATTGAAAAATGGCCCCTGCACGCCGCCCGGCAGCGTGGCGCGCATGTCGCCCACTTTTTTGCGCACGGTGTACCAAATGTTGGCCACGTCGGTGGCCTTGGTGGAGTCTTTCACCTGAAACAGGATGGTGGTTTCGCCCGGCTTGGAGTAGCTGCGAATCTTGTCAGCGTTAGGCACCTCTTGCAGCGTGCGCTCAATTTTGTCGGTCACCTGCTCGGCCATTTGCTGCGCCGTGGCACCCGGCCAAAAGGCGCGCACCACCATGATGCGAAAGGTAAACGGCGGGTCTTCGTCCTGGCCGAGCTGAAAGTAGGCGGTGGCACCCAGAATCATCAGCACGATCATCAAATAGCGGGTGAGCGCGGAATGGTCCAGCGCCCATTTGGAGAGGTTGAAGCCCTCTTTGGGTTGATCTTGTTTCATCTGTGGCTCACTTTGCTACAGAATTAATAGCTGGCTGCGCAGGCCCGGCAGTGGCT
>JBJOLD010000064.1:0-4349 GCA_046045765.1 Pseudomonadota bacterium
CCATGAAAGTTGGGGGGGCGAGGGTAGGTCACGCGGCCCGGGTTGGCCTTGGCAAACACCAGCAACTCGGACAAGCTCTTGGGCGGGTTGGGAGTACGCTTGCTGTCCGCCATGAAGGTGAGTTGTGCCATGCCCCAAGGGGCTTCCATGCCCTCTACGGGTTCTGAAAAATCGATGCGCGTGGTGGGCTTGCCTTGCACATCCACCAAGGCATACGACGGCAAGCTTTCGGCAAACGGGCCAAACAACAAGCCCTCGCGTTTCATGGTCAAAAAGTTTTCACCGTTGATCCACACCAAATCTACGGTGCCGTTGGTTTTGCCTGCGGCCTTTTCGCTGCGCACCCGCTTAACTACGTCGGCCGTATCGGTCACTTTGACGTGTTGCACCGTGACGCCATAGCGCTTTTGCACTTCGGCGGCTGCCCACTGAATGTAGGCGTTGATGGTCTCTGCACCGCCCCACGCGTTGAAGTAAACCGTTTGGCCCTTGGCTTTAGTTTCTATCGCGTTCCAGGCGGGGCTGGTTTGTGCCCAGGCAGCGGTCGTTGCCGAAGTGGCAACAGCTGCCAAAGTAAGTGCATGCCGGCGGGTAAGTAAGTGCGTCATAGTCATAAAGGTAATGAATCAGAGGTAACGGAGGTCAGCACCGGCTTTGTGCTGCGTTCAGGGTTAAGCCAGCAACGCTTGCGCAAATTCACGCGCATTAAAGGTCTCCAGTTCGTCCAGCTTTTCACCCACGCCAATAAAGTACACAGGAATGGGCCGCTCACGGGCAATGGCCGCCAGCACGCCGCCTTTGGCGGTGCCATCCAGCTTGGTGACGATCAGGCCGGTAAGGCCTAGTGCATCGTCAAATGCTTTGACTTGGCTCACCGCGTTCTGGCCGGTGTTGCCGTCAATCACCAGCAGCACCTCATGCGGTGCGCTGGGGTCAGCTTTTTGAATCACGCGTTTGATTTTTTTCAGCTCTTCCATCAGATGCAGCTGCGTAGGCAGGCGGCCTGCGGTGTCGATCAGCACCACGTCTTTGCCGCGCGCTTTGCCTGCGCTGACCGCATCGAAGCTCACGGCAGCGGGGTCGCCGCCTTCTTGGCTGATGATTTCTACCGTATTACGGTCGGCCCATACGGTGAGTTGTTCGCGCGCTGCGGCGCGGAATGTATCGGCTGCAGCCAGCAGCACGCTGGCGCCGCCATTGGCCAAGTGCTTGGTGAGCTTGCCAATGCTGGTGGTTTTGCCCGCACCATTGACCCCCGCCACCATGATGACGGTGGGTTGGTGTTGGCCAATCACCAATGGCTTTTGCAGTGGCAGCAGTAAGGCGGTTAGTTCAGCAATCAGTGCGTTTTTTAGCGCCACAGGGTGGGTGATGCCGCTGCTTTTAGCCTTGTTACGCAGTGCTGTGGTGAGCAACTCCGTTGCGGCCACACCGGCGTCGGCCATGAGCAAAGCACTTTCCAGGTCCTCAAACAGCGCTTCGTCAATCTGGCTGCCGCCAAACACGCCAGAGATGCTGCTGGCAGTTTTGCCCAGGCCTGCTTTGAGCTTGGACAGCCAGTTTTTACGCTCGGGTGGTGTAGCGCTCGACACTGAAACGTCGATGGCCGCAACCAGCGAACTGCCGATGAGTGACCCACCTGCTAAGTCGGGCGTGCGAGGTGAAACTGCCGGCAAAGGCTTCACTTGCGCATCGACAGTTGCAGGTGCTGGCACGGCTTCAAGAGCCGGAGCAGACATTGCATCTGGGGCAGGTGTGGAGGGGGTGAGGAATTTTTTCTTGAAAAAGCTGAACATTTGCGGAGTTCTTAGAATCACACCATTCTATGAAACACCACACCCCTTGGTTGCAGCAGCACTTTGCTGTTGTTGGAACCACCGCGATACTTGCGATTTCCTTGGTTCTTTCTGTTGCCCTGTACCCCCCAATAGCCGATGCCGCCGAGCCTGACGGTGTGCAGCAGTTCACCCTGAAGAACGGCATGGCGCTCATCGTTAAGCCCGATTACCGTGCGCCTACTGCGGTGCACATGGTGTGGGTGCGCGTGGGCTCCATGGACGAGGTGGACGGCACCACTGGCGTAGCCCATGTGTTAGAGCACATGATGTTCAAGGGTACGCCCAATGTGAAAGCGGGCGACTTTTCTCGCCAGGTAGCGGCCCTGGGTGGGCGTGAAAACGCCTTCACCAGTAAAGACTACACCGGCTACTTTCAGCAAATTCCGTCAAACAAACTCGAAGACGTGATGCGATTGGAGGCCGACCGCTTTGCCCACAACCAATGGAGCGACGAGGTTTTTCGCAAAGAGCTGGAGGTGGTGAAGGAGGAGCGCCGTTTGCGCACCGACGACAACCCCCATGCCCGCCTGTTTGAAGCCATGCAGGCCATGGTCTATCAAGCGTCGCCCTATCGCCGCCCCATCGTGGGCTGGATGAGCGACCTGGATGCCCTTACTCCCGACGACGCGCGTGCGTTTTACAAGCGCTGGTACACGCCCACTAATGCTGCTGTGGTGGTTGCCGGTGATGTGGACGTTGCCCAGGTCCGCGTCTTGGCTGAAAAATACTACGGCGGTTTGAGCACGCATGCGCTGCCCGAGCGCAAACCGCGCGAAGAACCCAAGCAAACCGGCATGCGCAGACTGGATTTCAAAGCCCCAGCGTCGCAAGCCTATGTGGCGCTGGCATTCAAAGTGCCCGGTTTCTCGCCCAAAGCGTTGGACACCGCCACATCCGATGCAGCCAGCGACGACGCCTTGGCGCTCACGGTGCTGTCTGCCGTGCTGTCCGGCTATGACAACGCCCGCCTGGACCGCGCCCTGAGCCAGGGTGTGGACCCGGTGGCAGACAATGCCGGCGCACATTGCGACCTGATGGCGCGGGGCCCCCAGCTGTGCACCTTGTACGGAGTGCCCGCCACAGGTAAGACCGCTGCGCAGGTGGAGCAGGCCTTACGTGCGCAAGTGGCCAAGGTGGCCACCGAGGGCGTGAGCGATGCCGAGCTAGTGCGGGTTAAAAACCAGTGGGTGGCCAGCGAGGTGTACAAGTTGGACAGCGTGTTTAACCAGGCCCGCATTGTCAGCACGCACTGGATTAACGGGTTTCCGTTGGACACCGACGCGCGGCTGATTGCCCGCTTGCGGGCCGTCACCGGCGCGCAAGTGCAGGCCGTGGCTGCCAAGTATTTTGGTGACGACGCGCTCACAGTGGCTACTCTGCTGCCCCAGCCGGTAGACACCACCCGCAAACCCCGCGTAGCGCCCGCTGGCGCACGGCATTAACCGACTGCAGCACACCATGATTGCTATAAAAATAAGAGCTGCTTACGCACTATTGGCTGGGGCTGCAGGTCTATTTGGCACTAATTTCGCCTGTGCAGGCATTGCCATTGAGCACTGGACGCAACCCAGCGGCGTGCAGGTGTATCTGGTGCACAGCCCGGCCATTCCCATGGTGGATATGCAAATCGCACTGGATGCGGGCAGCCGGCGTGACCCGGCTGACAAACCCGGCTTGGCCAATCTGATGGCATCGTCTACCGCCTATGGCGTGCGTGCGCATGGGCTGGAGCCCGCGCTGGATGAAAACGCCTTGAGCGACGCCTGGGCTGACTTGGGCGCGTCGTTTAGCGGCGGTGCCAGTGCAGACCGCCTGAGCTTTTCGCTGCGCTCGCTAACCGAGCCGGATATTTTGGACAAAGCCGTAGCGCTGGCAGCACGTCAATTGGCTGAACCCGCTTTTCCTGACAGCCTGTGGCTGCGCGACCGCCCCAAGCTGATGGCGTCTATCAAAGAAAGCAACACCCGGCCCGCCACCTTGGCAGCCCGCGCCTACGCCACCGCGGTGTATGGCAAACACCCCTACGGCTATGAGATGACCGAGGCCAGTCTGGGCCGCATAGCCGTGGCAGATATGCAAGCCCTGCACGCCCAAGCAGTGCAGCCCTGTGGGGCCAAGGTGAGTGTGGTGGGGGCTTTGAACCGCGCCCAGACCGATGCGTTGGTAACGCGGTTATTCGCCGGTATATTTGTGGGTTTGAATGCGCCCCAATGTGTCTTGCCAAACGCTTTACCAAGCACCGTGGCAAATATAGTGCTCGAAGTGCAACCCCTGCAAGCTGCAAGCGAGCAGCACATACCGTTTGCCTCGGCCCAGGCGCAGGTACTGCTGGGCCAGCCCGGCTTCAAGCGCAATGACCCTGATTTTTTCGCACTGACCGTGGCCAACCACATTCTGGGTGGCGGGGGATTTACCGCCCGGCTGACCGCAGAGGTGCGCGAAAAGCGGGGCCTGACTTACAGCGTAAGCAGCGGGTTTAGCCCTGGCATGCACGCGGGCGCCTTCACCATC
>JBJOLD010000293.1:0-4222 GCA_046045765.1 Pseudomonadota bacterium
CCACTCCCTGAAACATCCGCCTCCCAACACAGCGTGCCCCACGCCATGCGGGTGCGCGAGACACCTGCAGAGTAGCCATGACGCGACCACCGCGCATCGCCCAATGGCTTGGCTACGGCGGCCTGCTGCCTTTTGTTGGGCTGGCAGGCGCGGCCTTGTGGCTCAGGCCATTGGAAAGCACTCGGATAACCGCTGCGCTATTGGCCTACGGTGCCAGCATTTTGAGTTTTATGGGCGCTATTCACTGGGGACTGGCTATGGGCGGTGGCGCTGCGCCGGACAACAAACGCCTGCTCTGGGGCGTTGTGCCCAGCTTGGTGGCGTGGGTTGCCTTGCTACTGGGCACAGCACCAGGGCTGTGGCTGGTGGTGCTGGGCTTGTGGGCCTGCTTTGCGGTAGACCGCACGGTGTATCCACGGTTTGGCCTACAAAGTTGGCTGCCCATGCGCTTGGTGCTGACGCTGGTGGCTACCTTGGCTTGTGCATTAACCGCTTGGAGCCTGCGCCCATGAGCCCACAACCCAGTCGCACGCCAAACCTGCAAACCACGCTGTCTGCGTTGACCGAAGGTGACATTTCACGCATCGTCGAAATGGCATGGGAAGACCGCACCGCGTTTGAAGCCATCGAGGTGCAATTTGGGCTCAACGAATCCGCGGTGATTGACCTGATGCGTTCGCACATGAAGCCATCGTCCTTTCGCATGTGGCGCAAGCGCATGGCCGGGCGGGCCACCAAGCATGTGGCGCTGCGGGGCCAGGCTTATTTGCGCCACCGCGCCAGCCACACGCGCCAGCAGTAAGTGCCCACGCAGCTAACCACCGCCTTGGTCTGGTTCAAGCGCGACCTGCGCCTGCACGACCACGCCCCGCTGGTTGCTGCCCAGGCGCACACGTGTGCGCTGGGTTTGTTTGTGATTGAGCCCGAGTGGCTGAACAGCCCCGAGTGCGACGCCAGCCATGTGGACTTTGCACTGGGTTGCCTGACCGAGCTGCGCGCTGCGTTGGCCCAGCGCGGTATGCCGCTGCTGGTGCGTGTGGGCAGCCTGGTGCAGGTGCTGACAGAGCTGCAAACAGAAACCACCTTCACCCACCTGCTCAGCCACGAAGAAACTGGCCCCGGCTGGTCGTACACACGTGACAAGCAGGTAGCGGCGTGGTGCAGGGCACAACATATCCACTGGCAAGAATTCACCCAGACCGGCGTGGTGCGCAGGCTGGGCAGCCGCTCCGGCTGGGCCAAGCGGTGGCAGGCGCGCATGGATGCGCCGCTGCATTTGTTGCAGGAAGGCGGTTTTAACGCCGCAGTGTCGCTGGACCAACCGGCATTGCCCACACTCGCGGAGCTGGAGCTTGCACCCCACGGCAAGACACTGCAAGCCGCCGGAGAAAGAGCCGCGCGCCGCACCTTGCGCAGCTTTTTGCAAGAGCGCGGTTACGACTACCGCAAGGCACTCTCCAGCCCTCTGACGGCCGAAGAAGGCTGCAGCCGCCTGAGCCCGCACTTGGCATTTGGCACCCTGTCTATGCGCACGGTGCACCAAGCCACCGAGGTGGCCATTGCCAACACGCCAGACCGTGCCATGGCCTATGGGCTGCGCGGTTTTTCAGGGCGGCTGCGCTGGCACTGCCACTTCATGCAAAAGCTGGAAGACGAGCCGGATATTGAGTTCCACAACTTTGCCCGCGTGTGCGATGGCCTGCGCGAAAACGACTTCAATGATGCGTACTTT
The DNA here is from genome assembly GCA_046045765.1 of Pseudomonadota bacterium. Lineage (GTDB taxonomy): Bacteria > Pseudomonadota > Gammaproteobacteria > Burkholderiales > Burkholderiaceae_C > Allorhodoferax. The sequence goes on from JBJOLD010000293.1 coordinate 1,733, forward strand.
GCCGCCTGGTGCGCGGGTCGCACCGGCTACCCGATGGTGGATGCCTGCATGCGCTCGTTGGTGGCCACCGGCTGGCTCAACTTTCGGATGCGGGCCATGTTGGTCAGCTTTGCCAGCTACCACCTGTGGCTGCACTGGCGGGAAACAGGGCTGTTTTTGGCGCGGCAATTTTTAGACTTTGAGCCCGGCATCCACTGGAGCCAGCTGCAAATGCAAAGCGGCACCACTGGCATCAACACGCTGCGCATGTACTCGCCCACCAAGCAGGCGCAAGACCAAGACCCGCAGGGCCTGTTTATCCGCCGCTGGGTGCCCGAGCTGGCCCGCGTGCCACTGCCTTATTTGGCAGCGCCGTGGAAGATGGACGTGAGCGTGCAACACATGGCAGGCTGCATGATTGGCACCGACTACCCTTTCCCCATAGTGGACGACAAAGCAGCGATGAAAGCCGCCAAAGACCGCATGTACGGCCTGCGAAAAACCCACGAGGCGCGCGAGGAATCGGGCAATGTGCAGGCCCGCCATGGCTCGCGCAAGAGCGGCCTGCCGCAAACCGGGCGAGCGGCCAAACGCAAATCCAAAGAACCAGCCGCCCCATCACCACAAGGCGATTTATTCACATGAAAAACGATTTCAAAGGCAACAAACAAAGCCTGCCGAGCAAACTGTGCGCCGTATGCGGCCGCACCATGACGTGGCGCAAGGCCTGGGCCAAAAACTGGGATTCGGTGTTGTACTGCTCGGATGCCTGCCGGGCGAAAAAAGCGACTAAAACCACACCATGAACAGCTCTACTTCCAGCCATTCTTCCCTGACAGTTGCAGGTTCTGCAGGAGAACTTTCTCCACACGCAGTGACTCTGCCCACCCCAGTGCGCAACTTGGTCATCGTGCTGGGCGATCAGCTTGACGCCGAGTCTTCAGCGCTGCAAGGTTTCGATGCCGCCCAAGACGTAATCTGGATGGCGGAGGTGGCCGAAGAGTCCACCCATGTATGGTCGGCCAAGCAACGTATTGCGGTATTCATCAGCGCCATGCGCCACTTCGCGCAGGAATTGCAAGCGCGGAGATTGCCGCTGCACTACACCCAGCTGGACGACGCCGATAACCGTGGCACCTTGGCACTCGAACTGGTCCACGCCATCACCCAGCTGCACCCCACCGCACTGGTGATCTCCGCCCCCGGCGACTGGCGCGTGCTGCAGAGCCTGCGCGCTGTGGCTGCAGAGCACCGCCTGCCGCTGGACCTGCGCGACGACACGCACTTCTTCAGCACCGTGCGCGACTTTGCAGCGCATATCAAAGGCCGCAAACAGTTGCGTCTGGAGTACTGGTACCGCGAGCTGCGCCAGAAGCACGGCATATTGATGGATGGCAAAAAACCAGTCGGCGAGCAATGGAACTTTGATGCGGACAACCGCGAATCATTTGGGAAAGCAGGCCCGCAAAACGTGCCGCCGCCCACGCGCTTTGCGCCTGACGCCATCACGCAAGACGTCATCACACTCGTCAACACCCGCTTCGCCAGCCACCCAGGCACGCTGCACACCTTTGGCTGGCCCGTCACGCGCGAACACGCATTAACGGCGTTGCACGCGTTCATTCAAGAGCGCCTGCCGCTGTTTGGCTTGTATGAAGACGCCATGTGGTCAGGCGAGCCGTGGCTGTACCACTCGCACCTGAGCTGCGCGCTCAACCTCAAGCTGCTGAGCGCGCGCGAAGTGGTGCAGGCAGCGGAAGATGCCCACCGCACGGGCCACGCGCCGCTGGCGGCAGTGGAAGGCTTCATCCGCCAAATACTGGGCTGGCGCGAATACGTGCGCGGCATTTACTGGACCCAAATGCCCGAGTACCTGGAGCACAACGCGCTGAACGCCCAAGCCGAGTTGCCCGCCTGGTACTGGACCGGTAACACCGACATGGCCTGCCTGAAAGATGCCATTGGCCAAACGCTGGAACATGGCTACGCCCACCACATCCAGCGCCTGATGGTGACCGGGCTCTATGCACTGCTGCTGGGCGTGAAGCCACAGGCGGTGCACGCGTGGTACCTGAGTGTGTATGTGGACGCGGTGGAGTGGGTGGAGCTGCCCAACACGCTGGGCATGGGCCAGTTTGGCGATGGCGGGCTGATGGCCAGCAAGCCCTATGTGGCCAGCGGCAAGTACATCCAGCGCATGAGCAACCACTGCAAAGGCTGCAAGTTTGACCCCGCGGTATCAACAGGTGCTACGGCCTGCCCCTTCACCACGCTGTACTGGGACTTTTTAGATCGCCACGAACCCATGCTCAAAAAGAACCCACGCATGGCGATGCAGCTCAAGAACCTGGCACGGCTGGATGCCCCGGCGCGCGAAGCCATCCGCCAGCAAGCCACAACCCACCGGCTGTTGCAAGTGCCCAGCGCGGCTGCGGCAGGCGCAGCATGACGCAAGCGCTACTCACCCAGTTTCCGCCCACCCGAGAAGCTGCCTATGCCCGCCTGGCTGCG
>JBJOLD010000187.1:0-3008 GCA_046045765.1 Pseudomonadota bacterium
TGCAGTCCCTCACGATTGAGGTGGCCGCGCAGGGCGAGGCCATGCTGTGGTACTTGTATGACGCCATTGCAGCCCCAACTTTGCTGCTGCGCGGTGCGGATTCCGACTTGCTAACGCCTGCCACCGCGCAGGCCATGGTGCAGCGCGGCCCCAAGGCGCAGCTGGTGGAGTTTGCCGGTGTGGGCCACGCGCCCACGCTGATTGCGCCCGACCAGCTGGATGCTGTGGTCTCGTTCTTGCTGGCCTAGGTCACTACCTGTGCGCGAATTTGCTGATTTGATTGTTGTGAACCTTGCATGAAAAGTTTGTCCGCCGAGCCTGTGGCTCCCCCCCAGCTATTGGCCGCCACCGCCCACAGTCTGCCCGAGCAGCTGAACGCCCTGGCGCGTGCGCGCGCCTTTGCCGAGCCCCTGCTGGCCAGTGCGCAGCTCGATACTGGTGAAAACATCCTGGCCCACGCCGATGCCGTAGCCGTCATTCTCAAGGCCATTGGCGGATCAGAGGCCATGCAGGCCGCTACTTATTTGGTCTACGCCTGCGACCATCTGAACAAGCCGCACGACGTAATAGCCAAGGCCTTTGGCAGCAACTTTGCCGACCTGGCCATGGAAACCACCAAGCTGGTGCGGGTGCAGCGCATGGCGCGCATCGCCCAAAACTCCGCCAGCCATGCATCGCAGGCCCCCATGGCGCAGACCACTGCCAGCCAGACCGAGAGCGTGCGCAAGATGCTGCTGGCGTTCTCTAAAGACCTGCGGGTGGTGATGCTGCGCCTGGCGTCGCGCCTGCAAACGCTGCGCTACTTTGCCGCCACCAAGCTGCCAGTTCCTGCAGGTTTGGCGTCGGAGTCGTTGCAGGTTTTTGCGCCCCTGGCCAACCGCCTGGGCATCTGGGAAGTCAAGTGGGAGATGGAAGACCTGTCTTTCCGCTTTCTAGAGCCCGACACCTACAAACAAGTCGCCAAACTGCTGGATGAAAAGCGGACCGAGCGCGAAACCTCGGTGGACCGGTTGCGCCAAACTGTGGCTAAAGCTTTGGCTGCGCAAGGCCTCAAAGCCACGGTGCAGGGGCGGCCTAAACACATCTACAGCATTGTCAAAAAAATGCGTGGCAAGTCGCTGGGGTTTGACCAGCTATATGACATCCGCGCGCTGCGCATCGTGGTGCCCACCGTACCCGACTGCTACGCCGCCCTGGCCTGGGTGCACAGCCAGTTCACCCCGGTGGCCAATGAGTTTGACGACTACATCGCCCGCCCCAAAGCCAATGGCTACCAGTCGCTGCATACCGTAGTGCGAGAGATAGGCCTCCACGCTTCATCGTTGCGCGGGGCGCAGCCCATTGAGGTGCAGATTCGCACGCAGGCCATGCACGACCACGCCGAGCACGGCGTGGCGGCCCATTGGGCTTACAAAGAAGCCGGTGCCAAAGGTTACGGCGGCAGTGTCACGGCAGCTGGGGAATACGACGCCAAGATTGCCGTGCTGCGCCAGCTGTTGGCGTGGGAGCGCGATCTGTCGGGCCAGCAAGATGCAGCGGTGTTTGACGACCGCATTTACGTGCTCACGCCCGACGCGGCAGTGGTGGAGTTGCCACAGGGTGCCACGCCAGTGGACTTTGCCTACAGCGTGCACACCAGCTTGGGCCACCGCTGCAGGGGCGCGCGGGTCGATGGGGCCATGGTGCCGCTAAATACACCGCTAAAAAACGGCCAAACGGTGGAGGTGAGCAGCGCCAAAGAAGGCGGCCCCTCGCGCGACTGGCTCAACCCCGAGCTGGGCTTTTTGGCAAGCCACCGGGCGCGCTCTAAAGTGCGGGCGTGGTTCAACGTGCTGGCCATGGGCGAGACGATCGCCAAGGGCCGCGAGGCGGTAGAAAAGCTGCTGCAGCGCGAGGGCAAAACTGCTATCAAGCTGGACGATCTGGCCTCCCAGCTGGGCTTCAATTCGGCGGAAGCCTTGTTCGAGGTGGTGGGCAAAGACGAGTTTTCACTGCGCAACATCGAAATTGTGCTGCGCCCGCCCGAGCCCGCGCAGAACCAAGACGATGTACCGCTGCTGAAAAAGCCCACGGCCTCCAAAAACTCCGGCAAAGGCGGCGTGCTGGTGGTGGGGGTTGATTCGCTGATGACGCAGCTGGCCAAATGCTGCAAACCCGCGCCACCCGATCTAATCAGCGGTTTTGTGACGCGTGGCCGAGGTGTGAGTGTGCACCGGGCCGACTGCTCCAACCTGCGCAACATGGTTAACCGCAGCGGCGACCGCGTGATTGAGGTGGAGTGGGGCAGTGCGCTGGGGGCAGATGGCAGCGTTTACCCGGTAGATGTGTCGGTGGAAGCAGTAGACCGCCAGGGCCTGCTGCGTGACATTTCCGAGGTGTTTACCAAGGAAAAAATGAATGTGATTGGGGTGCAAACGCTTTCTGTGAAGGGCACAGCCTGGATGACGTTTACCGTGGAAGTGACCGAGTCCGGCAAGCTGGCCCGGGTGCTGAAAATTGTTAGCGCGCTGGGTGGTGTGCGGTCAGCGCGTAGACGTTAGGTGTTGGGCGTTTCAGTTTGCTTAATTTGCTATAAATTAAATAGCTGCTTGCGCATATTCCACGGGTGCTAGCGACTAGTTTTGCTTAAAAATACACCACGTCAAGGCGCTTCAAAATATGCACCCAATGTTGGGCTTCTACCGGCGTAATCGACAAGCGGCTGCCCTTTTTTAGCACCAGCAAATCAGCCAGCGCTGCATCGGCACGCAGCTGGGGTAAGGTGAAGTTGCGCGTCTTGTGCCGCACCTGCACATCAACTAGCAGCCAGCGCGGGGTTTCGGGTTTGCTGGCAGCGTCGAAGTAGGGAGATGCTGGGTCGAACTGCGTCGGGTCCACCTGAACGCCACTGGCCACCCGCGCCACCCCCACAATGCCCGGCTCGGCGCAGCTGGAGTGGTAGAACAACACGCCATCGCCCAACTGCATGCCGTCGCGCATGAAGTTGCGTGCCTGGTAGTTGCGCACGC
>JBJOLD010000188.1:0-10297 GCA_046045765.1 Pseudomonadota bacterium
GCAGGTGCACGGGCTGCGGCGTCTGGCCTGCGCTGCTGTGGTCTTTGGAGCCCAGTTGAACATTCACTGCCCCCGCAGTTGCGGCTAAAACAATGCCGTCACTGTCATTGGGGAAACTGGCCGCATATTGTCGCCAGCTGTCCACGGCTTCTTCAAAACTCCCCACAAAGGCAAAACTCAGCGCAGTGATGCGGGCTGGCACCCAATCCACAGCGGCCCAAGCTTGGGCCGAATGCAGCTGTACCGTGTCACTGATAGGCTGGCTGGTCGGCAGCATAAGCCGACTTGTCAGTGTGGCTACATATTCACTAATGCGATACATCACAGCACCGGCAGGGCCTAAACCCAGTGCTGCCAACAAGGAATACCAAGCAAAGACGCCAAACACATGGCGGTGGGCGGACAAAATAGAATGTTCAATGACATGGCGAACGATTTCGCTGCGCGGCAAAGTGCTGGCATCAATGCGCATCCACTGGGCAAGTAATTCACGGGCTTGGGCTTCATCGGCTGCTGCAAGAGCATCACGAATGGCCGTGAAATGGTGGCTAAATTGGCGAAAACCCAAAGTCACATACAGAATAGCCACATTCCATACCACCGCAGCGACCCAGCCGAGCGTAAGCACTAGCGCCCAATGCACTGCGCATGCCAACGCTGCGGGAAACAACACCGACAGGCCCCAGGCCAGCCAACCATGCTGCGGCTTACCCGCATCAAAGTTGCGCATCACCCAGCGCACCCAATTACGCACAGTGTTGTGCACTGGATTGCTTTGCGCCATAGGCCTCGCCTGCTCCAATAGCAGCGCAATAAGAATGGAGATAAAACTCATGGGGCAATCATAGCGGTGCGGATAGCACACAAATCAGATCAATAAAAAACGGTACAAATTACGCAATATGCCCGCTGTTGCACCCCAAATAAAGCGCTCTTGTTTTGCCTCTTGGTACGGCATAGACAACCAATGGCGCTTGGCCCCAGCCCAATCAAAAGTATGGTGGCGGTGATTTGCAGGGTCCATCAGGAACCGCAAGGGAACCTCAAAGACATCAGCCACTTCATTCGCATTCACTGCAAGTCTGGCTCTCGAATTGACCAAACCCACAATCGGAGTGACGATATAGGCACTGCCAGTGATGTAAGTGGGCAATGCGCCAATGACTTCAATTTGGGCGCTTTGCAAACCAATCTCTTCTTCGGCCTCACGCAGTGCGGTATGGGCCGCATCGGTGTCAGTCGCGTCGGCTTTGCCGCCGGGAAATGCAATTTGCCCTGAGTGACTAGAAAGATGCGCCGCGCGTTGCGTGAGTAAGACCATTAACTGGTCGCGCATAACCAGTGGAATGAGCACCGATGCTGCAGTGGGCTCTTTGTCAGAAAAGCGGGACTCGGAAACTATTTCCGGTAGCCACTGCGGCGGACTGAAAAAACGTTGCCTTAGCGTATCCGGCAACAGTGCGGCTTCTGACAACTTTGGCAAATGCGTATCTATGCTCGTAATGGGCACCAGGCTGGGGTCAAAAGCGGGATAAGTTGCCACAATCAGAAATAAAAAAACCGCCACAGAACCAAGCTGAGGCGGCCTTTGCCGAAAACTTTCGCTCTAAATTAAGCTGCTGTCTTCTTTGCTGGCAATTTTTCTTTAATACGTGCAGATTTACCGCTGCGATCACGCAAATAGTACAACTTGGCGCGGCGCACATCACCACGGCGCTTCACTTCGATGCCAGCAATCAGGGGGCTGTACGTTTGAAACGTACGTTCGACGCCTTCACCGCTGGAAATCTTGCGTACGATAAAGCCGCTGTTAAGGCCACGATTACGCTTGGCAATCACGACACCTTCATAGGCCTGTACGCGCTTGCGGGTACCTTCAACAACGTTGACGCTAACGACAACCGTATCGCCGGGTGCGAATTCGGGTATTTTTTTACCCAAGCGAGCAATTTCTTCTTGCTCAAGGATTTGAATCAGGTTCATAGTCTTCTTTCGTGATCTTGCTCGCGCCAGCATCGGAATTGATGCTAATTGAGCCCTTTGAAAGAACCCAACTTGACCGGACAGAGGATCGGTTAGCCTTCTATTATAACAAGCCTAAGACCGACCGGCCAACAGCCTCTCGTCCGCCAAACTCAAATGCCCGGCCTCGCGCACCGTTGCCAGCACATCCGGGCGATATTTGGCCGTATTGAGCAGGCGCTGCTGGCGACGCCAAGTCTCAATGTGTGCATGGTTACCCGACAGGAGTACCGACGGAACATCGTGTCCAGCCCAACTTTCTGGCCGTGTGTAATGCGGACAATCCAGAAGACCATCCAGTGCAGGGTTAAAACTGTCCTGATGGTGGCTATCTTCATCGCTCAACACACCTGGCTGTAACCTGGCTACCGCATCCAACAATGCCATGGCTGCGACCTCACCACCAGACAACACGAAATCGCCCAAACTGATTTGCTGGTCCACATAGTGGTCTATGAAGCGCTGATCCAGCCCCTCGTACCGCCCGCAGATCAAAATTGCACCCTCGCTATTGGACCAGTGTTGAACAGCGCTGTGGCTCAGCGTTTTTCCGATGGGAGAAAAAAGCACGACCGGAGCGCCGTCATTGCGTTGCGCTTTGATACTTTGGACAGCCAAGGCCAAAGGCTCCGCCATCATGACCATGCCAGGGCCGCCGCCAAAAGGTCGATCATCCACCCGGCGGTAGTTGCCAAGCGCGAAATCTCTGGGGTTAGAAAAATGCACATCCACCAAGCCCGATTCAAAAGCCCGGCGGGTGACACCAATTTTCAAAAATGGCTCAAATAATTCAGGAAAAAGTGTGATGACATCGAAGCGCATATGGCGAAACCAATCGCTACCTAGTAGTCGGCTTGCCAATCCACGCGGATAAGGCGCTCGGCGATATTGACATCGTCAATATAGACGGACACAAACGGGATCATCCGCTCCTGCTGCTTGTCGTCTTCGCTATATTCAATGACCAACACCGTTTGGGGGCCAGTAGAGAGCAATTCACGTACCACACCCAAAGGGATGCCCTCACGATTCACAACAGCTAGGCCAATCAAATCTACCCAGTAATACTCGTCTTGGGCAGCTGCGGGAAAGGTCGAACGGGCTATGAAAATTCTGCAGCCGCGCAGGGTCTCGGCAATGTTTCGATCATCAACACCAACGGCATTGGCGACCACCGAGTCTGAATGGTTTTTGATTTCCCTCAAAGACAGCTTTGCAGCACCAAGGAAAGCTTTAGCACCTCTATCAGAGGGCAACAAAAACCAGAGTTTGGAGGAGAAAAGTGCTTCAGGATCAGCACTGTAGGGTAGAACTTTGAACCAGCCCTTGATGCCCCACGCATCTGCAATGCGCCCGACCTCTATGGCGTCTGCTGGCAATTCAGCAGCTTCGAGACCGGACAACATGCAATCAATTAAGCTGCTTTTTTAGCAGCTTGGTTGATCAGGCGTTCCACCGTAGGGGACGCTTGGGCGCCAACGCCCTTCCAGTAAGTCAAGCGATCCTGTGCAATGCGGATGCTCTCTTCATTGGCAGTAGCAATTGGGTTATAAAAACCAATACGCTCAATGAAGCGACCGTCGCGGCGAGTGCGCTTGTCGGCTACAACAATATTGAAAAACGGGCGTGCTTTTGCACCGCCACGGGCGAGTCGAATGACGACCATGATTTATCCTTTGGGTGACTGAAACTTCTCTCAGCCATTGAATTCAAAGTTGAGACACGCAACTGACCACCCGGCCAGTGACACTCTGAATAGCCTTCTATTATAGCGTTATCCTTATCTATGATCAAAATTCGCCCCAGTCTTGATACCGACGTTGCCGCTATCACAGCCATCTATACCCACCACGTGCTGACAGGTACTGGCACGTTTGAAATCACCCCACCTACAGAGCACGACATGTCTACGCGCCGTGCAGACGTACTCGCCAAAGGGCTTCCTTACTTGGTAATAGAAGATGAGAGCGAAATCTTGGGCTTTGCCTACTGCAATTGGTTCAAACCACGCCCTGCCTACCGCTTCTCAGCCGAAGACTCCATTTATCTTGATTCGAGAGCGCATGGCAAAGGCTTGGGTCACTTGCTATTACAAGAACTGATGACGCAAGCCGAACGGGCGGGCGTTCGCAAACTCATTGCGGTGATTGGCGACTCGGCCAACCAGGGTTCGATCGGCGTACACAAGGGGTGTGGCTTTACACACATTGGTGTTTTGTCAGCATGCGGCTGGAAATTTGAGCGATGGCTTGACGTAGTGCTAATGGAACGGCCGATTGGCCAAGGCGCCACCACCAACCCGGCACAATAAGCCTATGAAAAACAAAACTACCGCCGTCTGGATCACACTTTTAACAGGCCCCTTGGGTTTAAGTCGCCTGTACGTCAAAGGGAAAATAGACGTGATTGGGTGGGCGCTCATAGTTCCCACGTTGTTGGGGCTGTACGGCGTACTACGTGCACGCAGTATCGGGCTGGACGACCCCATCAGCTGGATTCTCATACCGCTATTGGGTTTAAGCATTGCAGCATGCGCACTTACTGCCATCGTTTATGGGTTGATGGACACGTCCAAATGGAATAGCCTTTACAACCCCAGCGAAGCCAGTGAATCGCCGCTGGGAAGAACTGGCTGGCTGACCATCTTTGGCGTAGCGCTCAGTCTATTTGCCGGTGCAATAGTCTTGTTGTCAACTATCGCATTCAGCTTTGAGCGATATTTCGAATTCCAGGCGGATCAACCTGTTGCCAAAGCAGCGGTCAACACGATTAGAAAATTTGCAGGCTAACCCAGTAGGCAATCGCAGCAACAAATGCACTTGCTGGAATCGTCAGCACCCAAGCCCAGACAATATTGCCAGCTACACCCCAGCGCACAGCACTTGCGCGTTGGGTTGATCCGACACCAACAATGGCACCTGTGATGGTGTGGGTCGTCGAAACAGGAACACCCATGGCTGTAGCCAGGAACAAAGTCAATGCTCCACCGGTTTCTGCACAAAACCCACCCACTGGCTTCAGTTTGGTAATGCGTTGGCCCATCGTTTTGACGATACGCCAACCACCAAACATGGTTCCAGCCCCAATGGCCAAGTAACAAGAAACAATAGTCCAGGTCGGTGGTGCAGTGTCAGATGCCGACACATAGCCGGTGGCAATCAACATCATCCAAATGATGCCAATGGTCTTTTGCGCATCGTTGCCGCCATGGCCCAAGCTGTAGGCGCCAGCAGACACCAATTGCAAACGGCGAAACCATTTATCGATACGTGATGGCCGCGCCCGCCGAAATACCCATGCCACGATGACCATCATGACGGAACCCAATGTGAAGCCCAATAACGGCGACACAAAAATAAAGGCAACAGTTTTCAATATTCCCGCCGACACCAGTGCGCCGGCACCCGACTTGGCAATAACAGCCCCCACAATTCCGCCAATTAATGCGTGCGACGAACTACTGGGAATGCCGTAAATCCAAGTAATGACGTTCCAGGTGATTGCACCAATGAGAGCACCAAAAACCACGTGCACGTCTACCACACCAGGTTGAACAATTCCTTTTCCGACAGTGGCGGCTACGCTCAAATGGAAGATGAAGATAGCAATTAAATTAAAAAAAGCGGCAAATAAAACCGCCTGACCGGGTTTGAGTACCCCGGTAGATACCACTGTTGCAATGGAGTTGGCAGCATCATGAAAACCATTCATGAAGTCAAACATCAACGCCAATGCCACCAACAAAATCACCACCCACAGGGCTGCTTGCATGTTTTCCATAATGGAACCCAGCTCAGGAGTTTTCGAGGATGATGCCCTCGATCACATTGGCCACGTCTTCACATTTATCAGTAATGGTCTCCAGCAGTTCGTAGATCGCTTTCAGCTTAATCAACTCGCGAACATCGGGTTCTTCACGAAACAGCTTGCTCATGGCTGTGCGCATCACACGGTCCGCATCCGACTCCAAACGATCGATTTCTTCACACGTTTTGAGCGCTGCTTCCGCGGTTTGTTGGTCAGCAATGTGATCCAACAGCTTCACAGCATCACGCAAACGCTCACAACATTTGACACTCAAATCGGTAAGGCGTACGATTTCTTCGGTCATGTGACGCACGTCATATAAAGCCATGGTCTCTGCCGAATCCTGAATCAAATCCGCCACATCATCCATGGTGTTGATTAGTGAATGAATTTGCTCACGATCAATGGGTGTGATGAAGGTAATGTGGATCGCCTTGTTGACATCATGCGTCACGCGGTCAGCTGCCCGCTCTGCATCATCCACTTCTTGGTTGTACTTGGCACGCAACTCCAAATCACCGTAATTGGCCACCAATTTTGAGAAGGCTTGTGCGGCCTCCACAATGCGGTCCGCATGCTGGTTGAACATTTCAAAAAAATTGCCTTCGCGTGGCAACAGCTTTCCAAACAGCATGAATTACTCCTATTGATTTTTAAGTCAAAAATACGATTAATTTATGACCTCGGGAAGTTTAACCGTCTGTAACTCGATAGAAACAAAGCACTTTAAGCGCCACGAAAAATAAAATACACCGCGCCGACCATGCAAAGCCCAGCCCAAACAAAATCCATCTTGAAAGGCTGGTTGAGGTACCCCACGGCAAATGGTACAAACAAAGTCAGGGTTATCACCTCTTGCATGATTTTGAGCTGAGCTACCGTGAAGCCTGCTTGCTGAAAACCAATGCGATTGGCGGGCACTTGCAACAGGTACTCAAACGAAGCAATACCCCAACTCACCAAAGCTGCGGTGTACCACGGTGCAGTGGCCATATTTCGCAAATGGCCGTACCAAGCGAACGTCATAAAAACATTGCTTGCGACCAACAACAAAATGGTTTGCACCGACAGTGGAATAGACTGGAGTAGGTTCATACGCCGCATTATCCAAGCCTAGTAAAAAGGGGCCCTGCAGCAAGTGCTGCAGGGCCCCTTTTTGAGAACGTCGCGGACGTATTAAGCTGCGATGCCGTCTTTCACCGTTGCAGCAGATTCGGTGTAGTCACTGATCTTGTCAAAGTTCAGGTACTGGTAAACCTTGTCGCTGGCGGCAGTCAGAACGCTCATATCGGCCAAATACTCTTCCTTGGTGGGAATACGCCCCAGTTTGGAGCAAATCGCTGCCAACTCGGCAGAACCCAGGTACACAAAGCTGTTCTTGCCCAGGCGGTTGGGGAAGTTGCGCGTGCTGGTAGAAAACACGGTCGCGCCCTCTTTCACCTGCGCCTGGTTACCCATGCACAAACTGCAACCCGGCATTTCCATACGGGCACCTGCACCGCCCAGAATGCCGTAGTGGCCTTCGTCGCTGAGTTGCTTGGCATCCATCTTGGTTGGCGGGGCGACCCACAGCTTCACAGGAATATCTCGCTTGCCTTCCATCAACTTGGACGCCGCACGGAAGTGACCAATGTTGGTCATACAGGAGCCGATGAACACTTCGTCAATCTTGGTGCCAGCAACTTCAGCCAATGTTTTGACATCGTCCGGATCGTTGGGGCAAGCCAAGATAGGCTCATGGATGTCGGCCAGGTCAATTTCGATGACAGCAGCGTACTCAGCATCAGCGTCGCCTTTGAGCAACTGAGGGTCTTTGAGCCAAGCTTCTTGGGCTGCAATACGGCGTGCCAGTGTGCGGGCATCCGAGTAACCATTGGCAATCATCCACTTCATCATGGTGATGTTGCTGTTGATGTACTCCATGATCGGCTCTTTGTTCAAATGAACAGAGCAACCTGCAGCAGAGCGCTCTGCGGACGCATCGGACAGCTCAAATGCCTGCTCGACCTTCAAATCTGGCAGGCCTTCAATTTCCAAAATACGGCCAGAGAAAATGTTCTTCTTGCCCTTTTTGTCAACGGTCAACAAACCGGCTTTGATGGCATACAGCGGGATAGCGTTCACCAAGTCACGCAAGGTGATGCCGTTTTGCATCTTGCCTTTAAAACGCACCAACACCGACTCGGGCATGTCCAGAGGCATCACACCAGTGGCGGCAGCAAACGCCACCAAGCCGGAACCTGCGGGGAAGCTGATACCAATAGGGAAACGGGTGTGGCTATCGCCACCGGTGCCCACGGTGTCAGGCAACAACAAACGGTTCAACCAGCTGTGAATGACACCGTCGCCGGGACGCAGCGAGATGCCGCCGCGGGTGCTGATGAAGTCGGGCAACTCGTGGTGCATCTTCACGTCCACGGGCTTGGGGTAAGCAGCTGTGTGGCAAAAGGACTGCATGACCAAATCGGCGCTGAAGCCCAAGCAAGCCAAGTCTTTTAGTTCGTCGCGAGTCATCGGGCCGGTGGTGTCTTGCGAACCAACCGAAGTCATCTTGGGTTCGCAGTAGGTACCGGGGCGCACACCATGACCTTCTGGCAAACCGCAAGCACGGCCAACCATCTTCTGCGCCAGGCTGAAACCCTTCTTGGTATCGACGGGGTTTTGCGGCAAGCGGAACAATGTGGATATCGTCAAACCCAAAGCCTCACGCGCTTTGGCAGTCAAGCCACGGCCCACGATCAAGGGAATACGGCCACCGGCGCGCACTTCGTCAAACAGCACTTCGCTCTTGACTTGGAACGACGCAATTTCTTTGCCGTCTTTGAACGCCTTGCCTTCATAGGGACGCAGCTCTACCACGTCGCCCATGTGCATTTGGCTCACATCCAGCTCGATAGGCAATGCACCAGCATCTTCCATCGTGTTGTAAAAAATAGGCGCAATTTTGTTGCCCAGGCACACGCCACCAAAACGCTTGTTGGGCACAAAAGGAATGTCTTCACCAGTGAACCACAGCACGCTGTTGGTAGCGGACTTGCGGCTGGAGCCAGTACCTACCACGTCGCCAGCATAGGCCACCAAGTTGCCACGGGCACGCAGGTCTTCAATGAACTTGACCGGGCCGCGCTTGCCGTCTTCCTCAGGGGTGATGCCGTCGCGCTTGTTCTTCAGCATGGCCAAGGCGTGCAGCGGAATGTCTGGGCGGCTCCAGGCGTCAGGCGCGGGAGACAGGTCGTCGGTATTGGTCTCGCCGGTCACCTTGAGGATGGTGACGGTGATGCTCTTTGGCACTTCGGGACGGCTGGTAAACCATTCAGCATCGGCCCAGCTTTGCAGCACGGCTTTGGCAAACGTATTACCTTTATCGGCCTTTTCCTTGACATCGTGGAACTGGTCAAACATCAGCAGGGTTTTTTTCAGGCCTTCAGCGGCTTCAGCGGCTACGGTCGCGTCATCCAACAAATCAACCATGGGGCTGATGTTGTAGCCACCCAGCATGGTGCCCAGCAATTCAGTAGCGCGGGCACGGGAGATCAGGGCGCACTTTTCGGTGCCATGGGCCACGGCTGCCAAGTAGCTGGCCTTAACCTTAGCGGCGTCATCCACACCAGCAGGCACGCGGTGGGTGATCAGGTCTACCAACGTGGCTTCTTCGCCTTGCGGTGGATTCTTCAGCAGCTCAATCAACTCGGCCGTTTGCTTGGCAGACAAAGGCAATGGGGGGATGCCTTGCGCAGCACGTTCGGCTACATGGTCTCGGTAGGTTTGCAACATGGTACTGACTCCTTTTGGTAACAAAAATGGGGGCTAGCCCTCGTGGGATGGGCGTAACCAGCTATCTAATTTATAGCAGTTTGCATGCCAGCATGGCCTTGCAACTGCTGCACTGAGGGAATAAAAAACGCTTGTGCAGACGCTGGCATGGCGCATCCAGTCTGGTGCGCTCGCTCCAACACTTGCCAAAAATAACGGTAGCTTGCGCGGTCATGCAATTTGCCATCGACAGAAATCGGTGCCCAATCTTGCGCCTGCGCAGCAATCACGATATGAGCAGCCAGCTCCACCTCCTCCATTGAGGGCGAGAAGGCCTTCAAAATGGGTCGGATTTGGTCAGGGTGAATGCTCCACATGCGTGTGAACCCCAGGGCATTTGCAGCCATTGTGGCGGCTTGCCCCAGCAGGTGTGCATCCCGAAATTCGGTAACCACGCAGTGAGAAGGCACTTTGCCATAGGAATGGCAGGCGCTGGCGATCTCCGCTTTGGCACGCACCACCAGGGGATGGTGAAACTGGTCAAGCATCAGGCCGTCGTTGACACCCCGCACCGCCATTGCTGACGAGGGAATTGCACCCGCATGGGACGACACAAAGTCCATCAAGCCAAAACTGAGCGATTGCACCCGAGGGTGCGCCGCAATGGCAAACGCTTGGTGCACGGCTGCGGGCGACTCAATCAACACATGCAAGG
>JBJOLD010000189.1:0-4311 GCA_046045765.1 Pseudomonadota bacterium
TGGTGGTGTGCGCGGGTGTGGAGAGCCGCGGATTTGCAGCGCAGTTGGGGGACCGAGTCAACATCTACCCGGTTAAGGGCTACTCCATCACCGTTAACCTCTTGGACGAACAAAGCCAGGCCGCAGCGCCCACAGTGAGTTTGTTAGATGACGAAACTAAACTAGTCACCAGTCGGCTGGGCGTTGGGCGCTTTCGGGTGGCAGGCACTGCCGAGTTCAACGGCTACAACAAAGACATCCGCGCCGACCGTATCAAACCGCTGGTTGATTGGGTAAACCAGTGTTTCCCTGGCATCAACACCCGCCAGGTGGTGCCATGGGCCGGTTTGCGGCCCATGCTGCCCAGCATGATGCCGCGTGTGGGCCGCGGCAGGGCTGCCAATGTGTTCTACAACACCGGGCATGGACATTTGGGCTGGACACTGTCCGCGGTAACCGCGGACATGGTGGCTCAGATGATCACGCCATTGCAATAATTTTGAAAATCGCTATAAATTTAGGAGCTAACTACGCATTCCCTATGCGGGTTAGCGGCATATATCAATGCAAATCAGGGCAGCTGACGCCAGGTCCAGGTCTTGCAAAGCGCCCTCTAGTTTTTCAAGTTGTTGTTCTGGCACCCCGGTAAGCGCTTGCCTCAGGTCGGCAAAAACCTCAAGCGCACCCAAGTCATCGGCTTGCAGCAGGGGCAATAGTTTGCTTTGCAGCAGCGTTTTGACGCCATCTTCTACTTTGGCGGCCGCCTCAGCCTGGGGTGGCGCTTGGGCTGCACTGTCTTCACCCAAGTGCAAAAGCACTGCGTGCAAATCATGCACTGCGCTGGTTGTGAGTGCGCCTAGCGCGCTGCTGTGCTGCACCAATGCGCCGGCTTGCTCTGGATCTCTGCTTTGTGTCTCGAGCTGCGCTAACTGCGCGGTCAGTGGCAATAAACCCAATGTGCCAGCATTTCCTTTGAATGTATGCAAGAGCATGCTGAGTTTTTGTGTCTCGTTGCTGTGGTTTAGCGCTTCAAAATCACGCTGCAGCGTCGGCAAAGCTTCTAAAAACTGGTGAGCCGTGCGGATGTAAAGACGCTTCATACCGCCTAGCCGTTGCAAGGCACCAGCAAGGTCGAGCTGAGCATGGCTCCACTCGGCTTTGTCGGGGAGGGCAGTGGCGCCCGCATCGCTGGCATTAACGCTTTCGCTTACAGTGTTCCTTGCATAAAAGCCGGTGGTGCGGATGAGCAACGAGACCAGTTGGGCCAGATCAAAAGGCTTGCCAATATGGTCATTCATGCCAGCCTGAATGCAGGCTGTACGGTCTGAGGCCATGGCGTTGGCGGTGAGTCCAATGATGGGTAGCTTCAATAGTCCCAGTTCTTTGCGGATAACTCTGGTGGCTTCGTAGCCGTCCATTACCGGCATTTGAACGTCCATCAACACCACATCAAATTGCTTTTTGGCTGTGGCTACAGCATTGACGCCCAAGTGTCCGTCGGAGGCAATAGAGACCAAAGCGCCTTCAAAGCTCAGTAGTTCCTCCGCCACTTGTTGGTTGATGGCGTTGTCTTCAACTACCAAAACGCGCATGCCTGCCAATTGGCGGCCGCTTGCACGGCGTTTGCGGCGCACACTTTCAGAATCGGAAACATGGCTCAGTGACGCATCAAACAGCATACTGGCTGTGACTGGTTTCACCAGAAAAGCGTTGACCAGGTCTTGTTCGCGCTGGGTTCGCAAAGACAAGTCTTGTCGCCCATTGGATGAGAGCATGACAAACTTGGGCGCTGGCCCGTTCGTGGTCTGCGGAAGTTGCCGGATTTTGTGCAGTGTTTCCCAGCCGTCCAGCCCCGGCATTTGCCAATCTAGGTAAATGCAGTCGTAGGGGAAAGCACCGTTCTGGGTATTTCGGTCGATCATTGCCAGGCCCTCATAGCCACCTGCCGCTATATCGATATGCCAACCGAAACCAGACATCATTTTGGCCATCAAGGCGCTGGCAATCAGGTTGTCATCAATGATGAGTGCGCGGTTGCAGTCGGAGCGCTTCGCAGGCGCCGTGTCAACTGGTTCAGGCTGTGCCCGCGGTAACTCTAGAGAGAAACTAAAGGTACTTCCCTCACCTAGTGCACTCTTAAGTGTCACTTCACCCCCCATGATTGCCACGAGTCGCTGGCTGATGGCCAGTCCCAGCCCGGTGCCTCCGAAGCGTCGGGAGGTAGAGGTCTCGGCCTGCGAGAAACCACTGAAAATTTTGGCCTGGTTTTCAGGTGCGATGCCAATGCCTGAGTCTTTCACCGCAAACTCAATGCGCGGATGGGCTGCTGTGGCGTCATCGCGGTTCAAAAATTTCAGTGAAATAACGACCTGCCCCTCGCTGGTGAACTTGACTGCATTGCCTCCTAGGTTAGTGAGAATTTGCTGAAGTCGCATGCGATCCCCCATCAAAAATCTGGGCAACGCAGGGTCAATGTCGTACAGAACTTCAATAGGTTTGGTGCCTACATTGGCCGACAACACAACAGCCAAACCGCGCATCAGGCTGTCCATGCGCATTGGCTGTACGTCCATCTCCATCTTGCCGGCATCAATTTTTGAGAAATCAAGAATGTCGTTAAGTAGACCCAGTAAAGATTTCGCTGCGCTCTCAGTTTTACTCAGGTAATCGAACTGGTTCGGCGTAAGCGATGTGTTACCCAGCAACTTGAGCATGCCCAACACCGCATTCATGGGGGTGCGAATTTCGTGGCTCATATTGGCCAAAAACTGGCCTTTCGCCAGAGCCGCTTGTTCAGCCAACTCGCGCGCTTCGAGGAGTGTTTTTTCGTACTGTTTGCGTTCTGTTATGTCTTTAAAAATGCCGCTCAGGCGCACCGTCTTTCCGTTTTCTACTGTGGCCTTGCAGGTCACACGCACGTCAATTTTTTTGCCCTTGGTGGTTTGACTTTCGAACTCGAGGTCAAAGCCTGCACCTAAAGCCAACGCTTGTTGCATTGCCGTGGTCAAACGATTGCGCGATTCGGGCAGAAAAAAATCAACGCTTGACTTGATAGTGGGGTCGAAATCATCTGGCGTGGTTTCGTGGATGCGGTAGGTTTCTTGAGTCCAGTAGAGGTGACCAGTGATTACATCCAACTCCCACCCGCCCACTTTTGCAATGGCTTGCGACTCCTCCGTCAGTGCGTTGCTGGTACGTAAAGCGTCTTCCGCCCTTTTGCGCGCAGTAATATCCACAATCTGGCACAGCAAAAACTCGGCTTCATTGTTTAACTCCCGTACCAATGCCATGCTCAGTAGCCCCCATACTGAGCCACCATCGCTGTGCCGATAGCGTTTTGCGCGTTGGTCGAGTGCAATCTCCCCACCCAGTAGTCGTGACAACTGCAACGCATCGAGTGCGCGTTCATCGGGGTGGTTGATGTCGTCAATGGTCAGCCCCAGTAGTTCATCCTGGGTGTAGCCTACAAAGTCACACAGTGCCTGGTTAACCCGCATCCAGGCCCCTTTGGTGCTCAATATCGCCATACCGCTGGGCGTGTTGTTGAACATGGCAGCGAAAGTACTTTCGCTTTGACGCAGTGCGTCTAAGGCGGCTTTGCTGGCAGTGATGTCTCCAAAGGTGCAGATAACGGAGGTGGGGGTATCGCTGTTCTCGAATATTGGTTTTGCGTTTATGGTGATCCAAGTGAGCGAACCATCGGGCTTGTAGATCCCCATAATGGCTTCGCGGATTTCCTTGCCGCTGTTCAATG
Organism: Pseudomonadota bacterium; assembly: GCA_046045765.1. Taxonomy (GTDB): domain Bacteria; phylum Pseudomonadota; class Gammaproteobacteria; order Burkholderiales; family Burkholderiaceae_C; genus Allorhodoferax. Next base: position 3,734 of record JBJOLD010000189.1, read on the forward strand.
CCTCCATGGCGGGGTGGGTTTGCCCCGACCAATCTGTCATATCCTCGTGAATGCAGCGCCATGACGTGTCTAACGATGTACGCCCTATCATCTCGTGGTAGCTGAGCCCCAGCACGCGCTCAGCACTGGTGTTACAAAAGATGATGCGCCCGTCGATATCCTGCACCACCACGCCTTCGAACATGGAGTCCACCAGAGCTTTGTAGTTGGTTTCTGTATATTTGCGGGCTGCATCCATGGCCTCGACAGCTTTGACACTAAGCTCTGCACGCTCTTTCCACTGAGCCACTTCGAGTGCCTGGTGGTGCTTTTCCAGCATGCCTGCTGCCACACGCGCCAGGTTTTTTAGTACCTCGCGTTGCATATCTGTCAGTTGATTCGGTACCTTGTCGATCACGCACAGGGTTCCAACTTTGAGGCCGTCTGTGAAAACCAGCGGAACACCGGCATAAAAACGAATGCTGGGTGCATGGGTAACCAAAGGGTTTCCAGAAAATCGGGAGTCTTGAGTGGCGTCGGGTATCTCGAAAATGTCGTCACCCAGAATGGCGTGGCCGCAAAAAGAAATGTCTCTGGGT
>JBJOLD010000201.1:0-12936 GCA_046045765.1 Pseudomonadota bacterium
GTTTAGAGCGAGTTGAGCGCTTAAACCTACGGAATCAAACCCGCCAACTCTAACTGCATAGAAATGGTATTTACGAGCGTAGAAACAGACGGGCGGCCAGTCTCGAGCACGAAATGCGCCACTTCACGGTACAGAGGATCCCGCTCCGCAAATAGATCCCGCAGACGTGAAAGTGGATCGGCAACTTGCAACAACGGTCGATTCGAGTCATGACGCAACCGCCGATACAACTCTTCAGGAGTGGACTTCAAGTAAACAACGTGCCCACGAGAGTGCAAGTGTTTCCGATTATTTGGCCGCAACACAACGCCGCCACCCGTGGAGAGCACGCCTTGGTGCTTTACCGTCAGTTCATCAATGACGGACTCCTCAACATCCCTAAAACTTGCTTCCCCTTCTTGCTCAAAATACTCACGTATAGAACATCCCAACCTAGCCTCGATAGCGTGGTCAGAGTCGACAAAGGGTGCTTGCAACCTTCTGGCTAATTGACGCCCTACGGTAGTTTTGCCGGAGCCGGGCAACCCCACTAAACAGAATATCAATTGCTCAACGCCCAATAGCCTTGTCAGCAATCACCTTCGGAGTAATAAAAACCAGCATTTCACGTTTTGTGCTGGAGCGCGAACGATTTCTAAATAGCACTCCTAGGACTGGCAAATCACCGAAAAACGGCACCTTTGCTTCGTTTTCAGTTTGATCTTCAGTGAAAATTCCACCAATTACAACAGTGCCCCCGTTTTCAACCAAAACCTGCGTTTGTATGTGCTTGGTATCAATGGCAAAACCAGCTGGGGTCGATTGCCCTACGGTGTCTTTGGTTACGTCCAAGGCCAAAATAATATTGCCTTCGGGTGTGATTTGAGGCGTTACTTCCAGCTTCAAATTGGCTTTTCGGAATGCAATTGACGTGGCTCCGCTCGAGGAGGCTACTTGATAAGGCAATTCGGTACCTTGCTCAATCAGCGCTTTAATCTGATCTGCAGTCACGACACGAGGACTAGAAACCACTTTGCCTTTACCATCGGCTTCTAGCGCAGAAATTTCCAGATTCAAAAATTTATCTGCCGCTGACCCGAACAAAGAAATGGCAAAAGTGCCTGGATTCACATTTCCAAGGGCACCAGTTGAGGGCAAGTTGACGAAGTTGCCAGAAGTCGTCCCTAAAGCGCCAGCGCTGTAAGTCGAACCGATCCCGACACTCAGAGGCCCGCCTTCAGTAATTCCTAACGCAGCTGCATTCGTTGGATTGCCTCCACCCAAGCGGACGCCCAAGGACTTTCCAAAACTATCGGAAGCCTCAACAATGCGGGCTTCAATTAAAACTTGACGAACGGCAATATCAAGCTTCGCTAATAGCTGTTGAACTTGCTCAAGTTTTGTCGGAATATCTGTAACGAACAACTGGTTCGTGCGCGGCTCGGCAATAACACTTCCCCGCACACTCAAAATTCGAGCTGACGCTGCTGCCCCGCCACCGGACGCAGAGAGCTGTGTGGCAATCTCTGCTGCCTTCGCATAATTGATCTGGAAAGACTGTGTTCTCAGAGGCTCTAGCCCCTGAACTGCCGCTATAGACTCCAAATCCAGCTTTTCTTTGGATGCTATTTCATCCTTGGGCGCAACCCAAAGCACGTTACCGCTCTTGCGCTTGTCCAAACCTTTGGCCTGGAGAATGATGTCTAAAGCCTGATCCCACGGTACATCTTGCAGGCGCAGCGTTACAGAGCCTGCAACTGAATCAGACGTAACAATATTAAAGCTCGTGAAGTCTGCGATAACTTGAAGCAGCGAGCGGACTTCTATGTTTTGAAAATTAAGAGACAGTTTTTGCCCGCTATAGCCGACCCCTTGGGTCAACTTTTTCGTGTCTATCTTCACTTCTTTTACTTCAACTACAAATTGCTCGTCACTTTGGTAGGCACTGTGCTCCCAAAGCCCTCTGGGCTCGATTACCATACGAACGCGATCACCCGACTGAAATGTAGTGACAGATTTGACTGGAGTGCCAAAATCTCCGACATCCAGTTTTCTACGCATGCCCTCTGGGAGCGTTGATTTCATGAATTCAACCACCAAATTCTGACCTTGCTGGCGAATGTCGACACCCACTTGATTGTTTGGCAGTGTTACAACAATTCGACCGACGCCGTCCGCAGCACGACGAAAGTCCAAGTCTTTCAGTGGTGCGGTATCTCGACTCTTGCTTTCAGCAAAACTACTAGGTGTGGGAGAGCTTGCAGCGGTTGGTGCCACGCTATCCATCATTACCAACAGAGATTTACCCAGTATTTCTGTCCTGTACGCCGCGGCTTGTTTCAAATTCAATACCACCCGGGTACGGTCACCTGACTGCACCACGTTGACAGACTTCAAATTGCCTTGGTTTACGTCGGTTGTAGAACGACCCATTGCGCTAGACACGCCAGGAAAATCCAACGCAATTCTGGCGGGAGACTGTATAGAAAACCCAACAGGAGCTGCGGCAAGCGCTTGCGAAAACTCGATGCGCACAATCTCAGTGCCACCCTGCACCGCGCCTGTTACGGATTCGATTACCGGCTGGGCCAGCGCAGACAGCGCAACGCCAAACATACCCAAACACACAGAAAGCTGTCGTACTATTTTCAGGCACATGGAATGGTTCTGATATTTCATTTAGATTTCTCCTGCAACTGAAGAGTCGCAACTCGTTCGATCCATTCACCCACTGCGTCTTGCACGATTTCGCGCAGGGTGATTTCAGCTTCAGTAATTTTCACAACCTTGCCGTAACTCAAGCCCAAATAGTTACCTAGCTTAACTTGGTAGAGTAAGTTATCAACTTTCAACAAAGCAACGGGTTGCCCTGCTTTCACGATATTACCAACTAGTGTCATCACATCTAGCGGAAATGCCTCAAGAGGCTCTTTGCGCCGTGCCAACTCAGGCGCCACAAGCGCACCGTTAGACGCAGCTTGGGACGAATCACGCTTGAGCGCCTGGGTCAACTTTTGGTTGCTGAAGGGCTCAATGGAAGACCCATTGACATAGGCCTCTGGCCTAAATTGTTTGGGAGCGGGTATGGGGACAACTTTAGGCCGTGTTTGGTTGCGCTCTTCAACCATCCATTGGTGAATATCGTCATCTTTAGATATTCCGCATCCCACCAAAACAAAAAGAGTGCCCACCGCGACAACTGAGCGTATTTTCATTTCTTAACTCCGACAGGAGATGCCTTACGTTGCGCCGCAATTTCAGCTGTGTCCAAATATCGAAATGTTTTTGCTGTAGCGTCCATCAATAACGATCCGTCTTGCTTGGGACTGATAGACAAATTATTCAAGGTAACAATACGCGACAAATTCGCAATATCTGAAGCAAAAGAACCAATATCATGGTACTTGCCACTAACCCTTAGTGTTATCGGTAACTCAGCGTAATACTCTTTTACCGCGACTTGACCTGGACGAAACAAATCAAATTGCAGGCTACGTCCGAGGCCCGCTTGGTTGATATCTGACAGCAGCGCATCCATTTCAGATTTGCTCGGAAGTTGCTTTTCCAACTGGGTCACATATTGCTGTACTTGCTCTCGCTGCTTCTTCAGGACCTCTAAATTTACGGCTTTGCTCAATTTCGTTTTGAAATCTTCTCGCAATTTCAACTCTTTCTCCCGCTCCACTTGCAAGGTTTCCTGCGAACTACCTAACCACGCAAACCAGAGACCAATCACAACGACTACTACGGCAATAACGAACAAGGTATACCTTGGAATTGCTGGCCAAAGAGACGGGTCTTTAGGATCTAAATCTTTAAACTGACTAGAGAGCTTTGCTTGAATCGCTGCAAAGTCTATGTGCTTCTTATCGTTACTGGACATTAAAAACCTGCTACTTTTTTGGGGTGCCAGATGCCGAAATTACTGCTGTATCGCCCGCACCCAGCGCAGCAACTTTTTCGGCTTCACTCGCCCGCACTAGCCGAACACGAATAACAAAATTGGATACTCTTTTTTGCTCTCTGCTTGAAAGCGCGACACTACCCGCGACAATTTCAATTAATTCTGGTTTGGCAAACCAGGGAGTATTTCCCGATAAATTACGTAGCAACTCTGACACGCGCTCGTTCGACTGAGCGACTCCATTGATTGTCACTGCTTGATCAACCTGTACCATTCTGGATATGTACACACCGTCAGGCAATTGATTTTCCAACTCTGTTAACAAATGAACAGGTAAATTGCGATCGGATTGCAGATCTTCAACCGCTTGCTGACGTGCTCGCAAAGCAGAAATTTCTGACTCAAGCCCAGCGATATCTTTTATTTGGCCTTCGAGTTTTTTTATTTCAACTTCGAGAATACTGTTCGCATTTTGTTGAACGCTAATAGCTGCCTGGTACCAAAGAAAAATAGCTCCAGATATAAGACCGCCAGCAAAAATAGCTACCCCCAAAGAGACATTGAAAATATCTCTACGCAACTTTCTAGCCGCCTCACGATGCGGCAATAAATTGATTCTGATCACTACATGAACCTCCGTAGTGCCAACCCGCACGAGGTCAAATAGGATGGTGCTTCGCGATTCATTCGCTTCAAGCGCACGCCATCGCCAATTTCCATGCCTTCGAAGGGATTAAGAAGACTGCAGGGGAAAGACGTATGCTGCGTAACTTCAGATGTCAGCCCCGGTATCGCAGCAGATCCACCAGCAAGCATGATGTAGTCGACTTTATTGTGAGGGGTACTTGTAAAAAAGAACTGTAACGCCCGACCTAATTCTTGAACCAGTGTCTCTACAAATGGCTTGAGAACTATGCTTTCGTAATCCTCGGGCAACTCTCCGCTGCGCTTCTTACTTTCCGCTTCCTCTTGAGAGAAGCCGTATTGTCTAACTATGAGCTGCGTAAGCTGCGCACCACCAAACGCTTGATCTCTGTCATAAAGAACTTCATCGTCTCTCATTACCTGCATGCTGGTTGTTAGTGCTCCAATTTCAAATAAAGCAACGATAAGCCCGCTACCTTGATTGGGCAAATTTTCTATCAACCGACCTGCTGCGAGCCTAGAAGCATACGATTCGACATCCACAATGACGGGCAACAAACCCGCAGCTTCAGCCAAACCTTGTATATCTTGCACTTTCTCTTTGCGCGACGCTGCAATCAGCACCTCAACATCGCCAACGGATGTTGCACTAGGGCCTATGACACAAAAATCCAGGCTCACCTCGTCCAAAGGAAACGGAATGTACTGATTCGCTTCGGTTTCTACTTGCGCCTCAAGCTCTTGATCATTCATACCGCCTGGCAGAATTATTTTTTTGGTGATCACCGCTGAGGGGGGCAACGCCATGGCCACGTTTTTTGTTTTTGCACCACTCTTCTTAACCAAACGGCGAAGTGCATCGGCAACTTCGTCGAATTTTTCGATGCTGCCATCGCTTATCCAGCCGCGTTCAAGCGGCTCGATCGCACAACGTTCGAGCACCAAATTGCCTGCCTTGTCACGGCTCAACTCAACAAGTTTTACACTCGAAGAGCTAATGTCTAAACCCAACAATGGCGCGGGTTGACGACTAAAAAGCGACCCCAATGAGATCAAAATGGTCCCCTGAAACTCACCGATACAGCATCGGCCTTACTTAAGAAATCACTTCAATGCTATCAGCAAGCACATTGAGCAGCAAAGGTTTTTTCCGTCCGAGGCCTTAACAAGCGTTGCCAAAAGCAGACGTTATTTGCCAGATAACCATGCTAATCGGCGTGCGTCACAACGTGGATAATGATAGTGTTGACGCCAGATAGTAACTTGCAGTTTACCGAACGCACTGCACCTTTCTCTTTTGGTCTATCGACATTTCTATAAAGCGACTCAAATGTCTTCTAAAGAGCCAAGCACAAGTCAATCTACCAAGCCCGAATCCGCCCATAGACATTGGGTTGTGACGACCCTATTTTGGGCGACTGGTGTGATGTTAGCTTTGATGCTTTCTATTCTTTTGGTGATTGGCATGGCATTGGCCGTGGCATTTCCGAACCTACCCGACATCACTGATCTTTCAGACTACCGTCCCAAGCTACCACTAAGAATTTATTCTGCAGAGGGCGATCTCTTAGGGGAGTTCGGCGAGGAGCGCCGGAGTCTGACGCCTATTAGCGAGATACCAAAAGTAATGTCAAATGCCGTATTGGCAATTGAAGATGCTCGCTTTTATCACCACGGAGGGGTGGATTATTTGGGAGTGATTCGCGCCGGGTTGGCTAACGTTGGCCGTGTTAAGAGCCAGGGCGCCTCAACCATCACAATGCAAGTCGCTCGCAACGTCTATTTGTCTTCAGAAAAGACGTTCACTCGCAAGATTTACGAGATTTTGCTGACTTTCAAATTGGAACATTTGCTTACAAAAGATCAGATCCTTGAGATCTACATGAATCAAATTTTTCTCGGAAATCGTGCCTACGGTTTTGCTGCGGCGTCTGAAACGTATTTTGGGAAATCTCTTAAGGACATTACCGTCGCCGAAGCCGCTATGCTTGCCGGTCTTCTAAAGGCACCGTCGGCGTATAACCCCATTGCCAATCCAAAGAGGGCCAGATCGCGCCAGCTGCACATCATTGAACGAATGCTAGAAAACGGCTTCATTACTGCACAAGATGCAGACTCAGCCAAAAAACAAGAGTTGAAGATAAAAACAGCCCACAGTGGCAAGCAAGTGCACGCTGAATACGCCGCTGAAATGGTTCGGCAACTTATGTTTGCACAATACGGAGAAGAAACGTATACACGTGGGCTCAATATTCAAACGACCTTGCGGTCATCAGATCAAGATGCAGCGTACCGCGCTCTGCGTCGCGGGATCATGGATTTTGAACGACGACAGGTCTATCGTGGTCCTGAGAAATTTATAGCACTTCCGACCGGACAGCAAGACACTGAAGACACCGTTGACGATGTGCTAGACGAACACCCGGATAACGGCGATGTAATGTCCGCAGTTGTTCTTGAAGCAGACCTGAAACACGTCAAAGCACTTCGGCAAAACGGTGAGGTAGTCGACATCACCGGTGAGGGTCTGAAACCGGCGCAATCTGGGCTATCTGACAAAGCGCCACCAAACATCAAAATCAAACGTGGTGCTGTTATCCGTGTATCCAAGACTCTCAAGGGTACTTGGGAAATTACCCAGCTGCCTGAAGTAGACGGTGCTTTCATTGCACTTGACCCGCGAGACGGCTCTATCAAAGCGCTGGTTGGTGGATTTGATTTTGCCAAGAACAAATTCAACCACGTCACGCAGGCGTGGCGCCAGCCAGGCTCCAGTTTCAAACCATTTATTTATTCGGCAGCACTGGAAAAAGGATTTACTCCGGCCACGGTTATTAACGATGCCCCATTATTTTTTGATGCAGGTTCAACAGGGGGGCAACCGTGGGAGCCCAAAAACTACGACGGAACCTTTGAAGGTCCTATGACATTGCGCCGTGGATTGGCTAAGTCAAAAAATATGATTTCGATCCAAATACTGCAGTCCATCGGTGCCCCGTATGCGCAAGAATGGATTACGCGCTTCGGCTTTGAGGCTGAGCGTCACCCGCCATACCTGACTATGGCGCTGGGGGCGGGGTCTGTGACACCAATGCAAATGGCTACGGCCTACTCAGTATTTGCTAACGGCGGCTATCGCGTCAATCCCTGGCTGGTTAGCAAAATCAGTGAACAACGGGGCAAAGTGCTATCAGAAGCAAAAGTGCCTACCACTGACGAATCTCTGCGCGCCATTGAGCCGCGCAACGCATTCATCATGTCTAGTTTGCTGCAGGAAGTCACTCGCACGGGAACCGCCGCACGTGCACAGGCAACGTTGAAGCGCCCTGATGTCTATGGCAAAACGGGTACAACCAACGACTCGATGGATGCGTGGTTTGCTGGCTATCAACCTACCTTAGCGGCCGTTACTTGGATTGGCTACGACACTCCACGAAAATTGGGCGACAAGGAAACCGGTGGTGGTTTAAGTTTGCCTGTGTGGATCAGCTTCATGGAAACTGCATTAAAAAACGTCCCGATACAGGAGCCGTCTGCACCTGAAGGTGTTCTACATATTGGCGGGGAGTGGTACTACGATGAATATGCGAAAAGCTCGGGCATATCAGGATTAGGCATGGACGCAAAGGCTGAAAACAAGCAAACTTTGCCCGCAGCAGACGAGAAAAAGAAAATTATCGACTTGTTTAAAAACTGATTACGAGGAAAAGACCAACGCGTCGCCGGCTTGTGCCGATGCGTTGTCTGACAGTGTCGTGAAAAACTCACCCTGACCCTTGGTATCAATCCAAACACCTTGATTGCACCGATAGTGATAACCGCCAGATTTCGCAGCCAACCAAATTTCTTGCAGAGGTTTTTGGAGGTTGATGATGATTTGACTTCGATTCTCGAAGGTCAAAGTGACCATTCCACCCGTGCGCTGATTGTCGATATCAACCTGTGTTTCATCGTTCATGCGATCACAATTGCGCTCCACCGCTTGCAACAATGCTTCAGCGCGATTCATAAATTCGACGTCGGTCATTAAATTTCCATATGTTGAAAACAATACAAATTCTAGTCAGTGTGATTGTCCTTGCTAGCTGTGCGCTAAATATTGCGGGCTGCGGACAAACAGGTGCCCTTTACTTGCCCGCAGCGAACACGGCCAACGCTGCAAACGCGACAAGCAGCACAGCAAAGTAATTTCGCCACCATTGATCTTTGGAGATGCTACATATTTAATAGCTATCTACGCACACTGGACGTGCGCTATCGGCTTTTTTTCTTTAAATACTGCTGAATTCTCCACAGTAGCAAGGCCGCCAACACCAATCCGTAAATTGTGACTTCAGCGAAATTATTTTTGCCCGCGCGCATCCAGAAAAAGTGCAACACTGCCAACCCGGCTACTCCATAGACCGCCTTATGAAGCTGCTTCCACCGGCTAGCCCCCATAAAGCGAATCGCGCGGTTGAATGAGGTCAGGGCCATGGGCGTCAGCAACAGAAAAGCGGCAAAACCAACCAAAATAAAAGGCCTTTTTACGATGTCTTTGCCGATATCTGTAACATCAAAACCCATATCGAACCAGCTGTAAGCCAGCAGGTGCAGCACAACGTAAAAGTAAACAAACAGCCCGACCATTCGTCGTAAACGTGCCAATGAGGGCAAACCAACAATTACACGTAACGGGGTAACGGCCAACGCCAAACACAAGGCGCGCAGTGTCCAGTCGCCGGTTGATCGCACCAATGCCTCTGCGGGATTGGCACCCAACTGATTAGTGACAGCTGCATAAACCAACCAAACAGCTGGCAAAAGCCCGAACAAGAATAAAAGCGGCTTGGCCCACCGCCCCATGAGCAATGCATTCATCTCTGGACACCTAGGCTCAGTACAACTTCTTCAAGTCCATGCCCGCATAGAGCTGGCCTACTTGGGCTTCGTAGCCATTGAACATCAAGGTTTTACGCTTTTTAGCGAACAGGCCATCTTCTCCAATACGCCGCTCGCTGGCTTGACTCCAGCGGGGATGATCCACCGAAGGGTTCACGTTGGAATAGAACCCATATTCGTTCGCCGCCGCCTTGTTCCAGGCAGTGCCGGGTTGCTTGTCCGTGAAGCGAATTTTGACAATGCTTTTTCCGCTCTTGAAACCATATTTCCATGGCACCACCAAGCGCACAGGCGCACCACTTTGGTTAGGCAGCACTTCGCCATACATACCGAACGTCAAAAGCGTGAGTGGATGCATGGCCTCATCCAAGCGCAGGCCCTCAACATAGGGCCAGTCCAGCACTCGGGACCCCACGAATGGCATAGTCTTGGGATCTGCCAAGGTGACGAACTCGACGTATTTTGCACTGCCCAGCGGTTCAACGCGCTTGATGAGATCGGCCAAAGAATACCCAACCCACGGAATCACCATAGACCAACCCTCAACACAACGCAGCCGGTATATGCGCTCTTCCATGGGGCTTAATTTCAAAAGATCTTCCAGATTGAGCTTGCCAGGCTTCTTGACCAAGCCTTCAATCTCTACCGACCAAGGAGAGGTTTTCAAGGTGTGCGCATTGACTGCAGGGTCAGCTTTGTCCGTGCCGAATTCGTAAAAGTTGTTGTAACTACTGGCGTCTTTGTACGGAGTCACCTTCTCCATGGTCATGGCACCATCCAGCTTTGCGGCCTGGAATGCCAATGTAGCCAACTTACCCGGCCGCTGGCCCCACGCACTGGACTGGGCCAATGCTTGTCGGGAGGCCCAACTAGCCATTGCACCGCCTGCAACGCCGGTAGCCAGCATTTTCAGTAGGTCGCGACGACCTTCATACACATTGCGCTGAGTGATTTCACTCGCGACTGCATGGTTGAAATCACGATGGCTGGTTTTGATGAGCATAAAAACGTCCTTGGTTGTGAGTTAGTCGCAGTAATTGGCGCGTTCTTACAGCGGGGCACTACAAAGTGCCGTAGCTATGCAAACCACTCAGAAACATATTGACGCCGATGAATGCGAATGTGGTTACTGCCAACCCTGCAAGGGCCCACCAAGCAGCCACTGTGCCGCGCAGGCCCTTCATGAGCCGCATGTGCAGCCACGCTGCGTAGTTCAGCCAGACTATGAGCGCCCAGGTTTCTTTGGGGTCCCAGCTCCAATAGCCACCCCAGGCTTCTGCTGCCCACAATGCACCCAATACTGTTGCAATCGTAAAAAATGCGAATCCGACGGCAATGGATTTGTACATCACGTCGTCCAATACCTCGAAGTCGGGCAACTTGGCTGCAATCCGCCGGCGTCCAAACAAAATGCTAGCAACAATGAGCGCGGATATTCCAAAATACACTGCCCAGTAATCGCTCATTCCAGCAACCGCAGATTTACGAAACACAATCGGCTCGAAACACAAAACCACACCTAAGAACCACAGCGGGGCTAATTTAAACCACCTCGTTTCAGTGGCCTGCTGTTTGATAAGGTAAGCAAAAGCCACCATTGCAGACAGCGCAAACGTACCGTAGCCAATAAAGTTAGCTGGCACGTGCAGCTTCATCCACCAGCTCTTCAACGCAGGCACCAAAGGTTGGATTTCATGGGCTTGACGAACCAATGTGTACCAGAGTAAAAAACCAACCGCTGCACTTACAACCAGCATGACAAATGCACCTAATGCGCGCGTTTTGTACTGGGCTTCAAAATACAAGTAGAAAGCAGCCGTAAGCCAACAAAACAACACGAAGACTTCGTACAAGTTGCTTACCGGAATGTGCCCAATATCAGCGCCTAGCAAGTAGCTTTCATACCAACGCACCATAGTGCCAGTCAAAGCCATGGTGATTGCAACCCAAACCAATCGCGATGCAATCAACTCAATCACATCTGCCTTGCCCTTGGCAAGTACACCAATCCAATAAAAAACAGTACTCATGAAAAAGAGCATGCTCATCCACAAAATGGCGGATTGGCTGGACAAGAAGTACTTGAGCCAAAAAACAGACTCAGCACGCTCTAGATTGCCCTGGTATGCAGCAATGCCGATCAACGAGAGACCCGCAACAACCAACATTAAGTATGCCAACGGCCGCCAAAACCAGCCCAATGCAATGGCGCTGGGTATTGCAGCCAAAAGAATGCCTTTTTCGTAAACGTCCATGAATGCGAAATACTGAAAAAACGCAAAAAGGCCGCCAGCAGCTACTGCGATAGCAAATAGCCAATCTTGATAATTGCGCTTGGAAAAATAACCTTCATTCAACATTTCGCTTGCGCCAAACACGCCGCCTTGGTCTGATAACGGGGAAGTAGTTGCTGTGTTCATATCGTTACTGTTTCAATCCCAAAAGACGCGACTTTAGTTGCTCAAATTCACGGTCACCGTCCATTGTTTTTCGGTTAGTCGACATTGCCATGGTGGCCACCGTGGAAATACCACTTTCCGCGTTTACTTGCTGAGTGGGCTCCAACCATATCCATAATCGCCGCTCGCGTACGTATAGCATGGCAAATACCCCCAAAATCAAGAGTGCACAGCCAAGGTAAACCACCAATTTGCCGGGTGCCCGTGCTACTTGAAACACACTTGCCTGAACGTGGGTGAAGTCGGTCAACTGCAGCACCAGGGGAGCCGGATACAGAGGTGCGTCACTCAGTGCCAATACCGCCTGCGTCATAAACACTTGGCTTTTTTCGTTGGGCGCGAGTGGTGCGAGCCCCGCACGCTGGCGTGCGAGTTGTGCAAGTTCAAAAATGCTACCGTTGAGTATGCGAATAAGCACTTCACCCGCTTTGTTTCGCTCCGCTTCGGGCACATTGGCCTCGATAAAGTCGGCCACCACCTGCAATCCAGCCACAGGCTGCACCGAACCATTGCTAGTTTCTCCAGCAAATAAGGACAAGGCGCGAGACGCTGAAGCACGCAGTTGGTTAGACAACTCTGGATTCTTCACATCGACCGCTTTGGCAGCATAGCGCCTAACCGCGGCGTCGCGCAACTCGGAATCTCGCAAGGCGTAGCGCAGTCTCAAAAACTCATCCATCGTTCCCTGATCATCTGCTGGAACTCTCAGATATCGAAAGGGCTGGGCAGGGGACTCCCTAATTCCCAACAAAAATACTGATGTGCCGTCACCCATGTCCACGGGCAGCATGTAGTTGTTAAATTCACGCGCCTGACCAGCAGCGTCGCGCAATTTGTAACTCACACTAGGACCAACATTGCGGAGTTCTTTTTTAGCATTGGTCTTGTTGGCCGCACCTAAACTAGCGTCGATTGAGGCCCTCAAATCCACTTTGCGAACGTCCGTAGCTGACGTTTTATCTGCTGCAAAGTTTTCAACATTGATGACGCGCAAGCCTGTGTACTCGACAGTCAGAGAGTCAGCATTTGCATCCGCACGGTCCAATTGCGACGATCCACCAATCGTGC
>JBJOLD010000213.1:0-3094 GCA_046045765.1 Pseudomonadota bacterium
TGAGTGAATTTGCTGGTGGGGGTGTTCATGCGGGCTCCTGGGTGGTGTGCAGCCAGTGGCTGACTTCGGTTTGCAATTGCGGCAGCGTAAGCAGCGCGTCCAGGCGCAGCACGCCTGGCTCTCCCACGGGAGACTCCAGCGTCGCAAACTGGTTGTCGACCAGGCAGGTAGAGAAAAAGTGTTCTGGTGCGCGCGCCGCAACGCGGGCTTGGGCTTGCGGCAACGTGATGTCCAAAAACACGAATCGCAAATTGGGTGACGCTTGCCGCAGTCGGTTACGGTATGCCTGCTTGAGCGCTGAACAGGTCACCACCACGCCGTTGGGGCTGCTGCGCAACAAGTCGCTTAAGGTAGCTAGCCAACCATCGCGGTCTGCATCGGTCAGCGCAATGCCGTGCTGCATTTTTTGGCGATTGCTGTCGCTGTGGTGGTCGTCCCCCTCGATCAACGCCAGACCGCAGGCTTGGGCAACCACAGCGCCCAAACTTGACTTTCCGCAACCGGCGACGCCCATGATGACAATGGAATGCATAAGGTTCAAAAATTCGGTTAGCGCTGTCCAAATGGGAAAAAATAAGGGAAAAATGTTGGGATAGCGCTATCCTATGCGAACATTGTTTATACGTTATTGGTAGTTACCCTAGGATATGAGCGCACCCCTTCGCCCCCGTGCCACTGGCCGCATCACCCTGACGGATGTGGCCCAACTTGCCGGTGTCAGCCCCATTACGGTGTCGCGGGCACTGCGGGGAGAGCGCGCGGTCGATCCGGCCCTGATCGCCAAAGTACGGGCTGCTGCTGCCACGTTGGGCTATGTGCCTAACCCGGCCGCACGGGCCCTGGCATCCGGGCAAAGCAGCCACGTGGCGGTGCTCATTCCCATGCTATCCAACGCTTTGTTCGTGGATTTGCTGGAGGCCTTGCAGCGCACGCTACGCCAATCGGGCTACCAGACTCTGATTGGCATTACCCACTACGACCCCAGCGAAGAAGAAACGCTGCTGCGCGAGCAACTACTGCACCGACCCGCCGGGTTGGTGGTCACAGGCCTGGAGCGCAACGAGGCGACCAAGGCGCTGATTGCGCAAAGCGGCGTGCCCTGCGTGCACTTGATGACTGCCTCTGGCCCCGCCGGTGCCTATTGCGTGGGTTTTTCGCAAAAGGATGCGGGGGCCGACCTTACTCGCCATTTGCTGGAACGCGGTTACCGGCGTATTGCGTTTGCCGCAGCGCAATTGGATGCACGGACTTTGCAGCGTTTGGAGGGGTGGCGGCAAGCCCTGATGGATGCGGGTCTGTTGGATGTAACTTTAGAGTGGCTTAACCCAGCCCCCTCGTCCATCTCACTCGGCGCGCGCATGTTCGAGCAAATCATGGGGCAACAACCGCCTGTGGACGCTATCTTTTTTTGCAATGATGACTTGGCCCAGGGCGCGGCCTTGGCAGCACTGCGCTTGGGCATTGAGGTACCTGGCAGAGTGGCAATTGCGGGGTTCAACGACCTTACGGGCAGCGACCAAATGCTGCCACCACTGACCACCGTTAGAACCCCCCGCATGGAGATAGGGCAGGTGGCAGGGCAAATGCTGGTGCAACTCATGCACGCTGAAACCGTAGAGCCCACGTGTATCAATGTAGGCTATGAATTGGTTATCCGCAGTAGTACGTAAGTGCGGTTTTACAGTGGCAGGCCCACGTAGTTTTCAGCCACCGAGCGTGCGCCAGCTTCAAAATTAACGATGTAATCCAGCTCTGCATCTTGCAATTTTTGGTGGATAGCGCCTTGCTCGGGGAAGCTGTGCATCAAGCTGGTAAACCACCACGAAAACCGCTCAGCACGCCAGATGCGACGCAGGCAGCGCTCGGAGTAGGTGTCAATACCGGCTTCGGTTTTGTCTTTGTAAAACTCAATGAAAGCGTTGGACAGGTATTTCACATCGGTGGCGGCCAAGTTCAAGCCTTTGGCTCCAGTGGGCGGCACGATATGTGCCGCATCACCCGCCAAAAACATACGGCCAAAGCGCATGGGTTCGGTCACAAAGCTTCGCAGCGGGGCGATGCTTTTTTCAATGCTCGGGCCAGTAACCAGTTTCTCGCGTGCTTCGGGGTCCAGGCGCAGCTTGAGTTCGTCCCAAAACGCCTGGTCAGACCACTGTTCTACCTTGTCGGACAAAGGCACTTGCAGATAGTAGCGGCTGCGCGTGGCGCTGCGCTGTGAGCACAATGCAAAGCCGCGTTCGCTGTTGGCGTAAATCAGTTCGTGGTGCACTGGCGGTGTGTCGGACAACACACCGAGCCACCCAAACGGATACACCTTCTCAAATTCCTGGATAGCGCCGCGCGACACGCTGGCCCGGCACACACCATGAAAGCCGTCGCAGCCAGCGATGAAGTCGCATTGAATCTCAAAGGTTTGGCCGTCTTTCAGGTACGTTACACGCGGGGTTTTACTGTCAAAGTCATGCACTTGCACCTGCTGCGCCTCATAAATGGTGGTCAGGCCCGCCGCCTTGCGGGCGTCCATCAGGTCACGGGTGACTTCGGTTTGGCCATAGACCATCACGTTTTTTCCACCGGTGAGTTTGTTCAGGTCAATGCGGTGGCGGGCGCCTTTGAACAGCATGTCGAAACCGCCATGCACCAAACCTTCGCGGTGCATGCGTTCGCCCACACCAGCCTCATCCAGCAGGTCAATCGACACCTGCTCCAACACCCCGGCACGAATGCGGCCTAAAACGTAGTCGCCAGACTGGCGCTCCACGATGACGGCGTCAATACCTGCTTTATTCAGCAACTGGCCGAGCAGCAAGCCGGAGGGGCCTGCACCGATGATGGCGACTTGGGTACGCATGAATGTCTCCTGATAGGGTTCGCCAAGGATAGGGTTTGCCGTCACATTGCGCACACCGCACTGCAGAGCTTTGTGCGATGATTGAGCCAACTGTGCGATCACCGCGCAATTGATTAGACCTCGACTCAACCCTGAAAGCCCATGAAACCTGAAATCGCCCACGCAGACCTGATTGCCGGCATGGCCAAAGGCATGGCGGTGCTGGAGAGTTTTGACACCGAGCGCCAGCGGCTCAACGCTACG
>JBJOLD010000223.1:0-7446 GCA_046045765.1 Pseudomonadota bacterium
GACGCGGGGCGCTGACTCCAGCGCTAACCCAGCACCACCCCTTGCATTAGCGACTGAGCACCGCCTTTAACGCCACACCCGTGTGCGTGCCCAAGCGCACCACCGCCTCGGGGGTGGCAGCGGCAACCACGTGGCCACCTCCATTGCCACCGTCCGGCCCCAGGTCCAGCACCCAATCGGCCTCGGCAATCACATCCAGGTCGTGCTCAATCACCACCACGCTGTGACCACCGTTGACCAGGCGGTGCAGCACGTGAATCAGCTTTTCCACATCGGCCATGTGCAGGCCCACGGTGGGCTCGTCCAGCACATACAGGGTGTGCGGCACCTTATTGCCGCGCTTGCCGATGTCGTCGCGCACTTTGCTGAGCTCGGTCACTAGTTTGATGCGCTGCGCTTCGCCACCACTCAAGGTTGGTGAGGGCTGGCCCAGGGTGAGGTAGCCCAGGCCCACATCTTTAAGCAGTTGCAGCGGGTGCGCAATAACGGGCATGGCGGCAAAAAACTCCACCGCTTCGTCCACTTCCATCTGCAGCACATCGCCAATATTTTTGCCGCGCCAGGTTACGGCCTGCGTTTCGGGGTTGAAGCGCGCGCCCTTGCAGGTTTCGCATACCACCTTCACATCAGGCAAGAAGCTCATGCCGATGGTGCGCATGCCCTGCCCTTCGCAGCCGGGGCAACGGCCCTCACCGGTATTGAAGCTAAAGCGGTTGGCCGCATAGCCCCGTGCCTTGGCTTCCAGCGTGTCGGCAAAGAGTTTGCGTATGGTGTCCCAGAAGCCAATGTAGGTGGCGGGGCAGCTGCGGGGTGTTTTGCCGATAGGAGTTTGGTCTACTTCGAGCACGCGGTCTATGGACTCGAACCCGGTCACGCCGTCGCAACCGGTCCAGGGTATCTGTTCGCCAGCATCCAGCGCATCGCGGCCGGCTTTGGTGCTGCGCTTTTGCACCGCGGTTTGCACATTGGCCAGCAACACATCGCGCGCCAACGTGGACTTGCCGGAGCCACTGACGCCGGTGATCGCGACCAAGCGTTTCAGAGGGACGTGGGCAGTGACACTTTGCAGGTTGTGCATGGTGGCGTTGGTAACCGTTAGCCACTCAATCTTTGGGGGCCATACGCTTGCTGTGCTCGCATCGCCAGGCAACCCGGCGGGTTCCTTCGACGCGTAGCCAATGTCGTCACCCGCCGGGTTGCCTGCCGCTGCTGCAACGGACATTTGGGCGGAGCGATTGGCGGCCAATGCGGCGTATTCGGCGGCTACCTTGGCGCGTTCGGCAAGTTCGGTGTTGGCGGCAGCGCTGTCCAGAATGCGGGCCGCTTCAACGGCTGCTTTCGCAGCCTTGGCACTGAGCTTTTTGGGAGGTTTGACACCCCTATTCGTGGCGGTGGTGCTTGCGCCGGAAGCCGATTTCGAGCTTGGAGCGGGAGCGTATGAGGCGCCCGGCGTAAGCGCCTCCGCAGCGTCTAGCACCAGTGTCTCATCATAAGAAACCATCCCCCGACGCACAGCCAAGGGGTGCTTCATCGCGTGCAGCAAGTACCGCCCGGTTTGTGACTCAGGCGCATTCTGCACATCAGCCACTGAACCTTGGGCTACCAAACGGCCACCGCGTTTACCGGCGCTAGGCCCAATGTCGATGATGTGGTCCGCTGCGCGAATGGTGTCTTCATCGTGCTCCACCACCACCAGTGTGTTGCCCTTGTCGCTCAAGGTTTGCAATGCGCCCAGCAAGATTTTGTTGTCCCGCGCGTGCAGGCCAATGGTGGGCTCGTCCAGCACGTAGCACACGCCCTGCAGGTTGCTGCCCAGCTGCGCTGCCAAGCGAATACGCTGTGCCTCACCGCCGCTCAGTGTGGGCGCACCACGGTCCAGCGTGAGGTAACCCAAGCCTACTTCCTCCAGAAACTCCAGGCGGCTTTTGATCTCGGGAATCAGGTCGCGCGCAATGTCGTTCTCGCGCTGGGTCAAGCGGCCCATTGCCTGCAAAGTCTCCACCCACTTGCGGATGTCGGTCACACTGAGTTGGGCCAGTGCGGTAATGGCAATGCCGTCTACTGCGGCGGTGGCGTCTGTTCCACCAAACCGCACAGCGCGTGCTGTGGCATTCAGGCGCGTGCCCTTGCAAGTTGGGCAGGTGGTATCGACCAAGTCTTCGATATCGGCTTCGGCAAAGGTTTGTTCCCTGCCTTTGTTGTCGTCGTCTTTTACCGAGTCATCAAACACCTTGCGCTGTTCTTTGGTTAACGCCACGCCAGTGCCTACACAGTCAGGGCACCAGCCGTGCTTGCTGTTGTAGGAGAACAAACGTGGGTCTAGCTCGGCATACGAGGTTGAACAGACTGGGCAGGCGCGCTTGGTGGAAAACACCTGCACTTTGCCGATGCCTGCGGCAGATTCGCCCGCCGCCATGGCATCACGCAAGCTGCTGATGTCGCTCAGCACATAAACCAAGCCTTTGCCATGCGTGAGTGCGTCGGTCAACGCTGCGCGCAAAGCACCCTCGTTGGCGGGCGTGACATCCAGACTCGCCACAGGCAGCTCAATGTTGTGCTCTTTAAATCGGTCAATACGGGGAAAGCCGGATGTGGGCAAGAAGTTGCCATCCACGCGCAGGTGGGTGTAGCCACGCGGACGCGCCCAATCGGCCAGCTCGGTGTAGACACCCTTTCGCCCCTGCACCAGCGGGGCCAGCAAGCCAATGTGTTGACCCCGGTAGTTTTTAAGCAGCTGTGCGGCAATGCTGTCAGCCGATTGCGGCTGCACTGCCACACCGTCTTTATAGCAATGCTGCGTGCCCAGCTTGACATACAGCAGGCGCAAGAAGTGCCACACCTCGGTGGTGGTGCCTACGGTGGACTTGCGCCCGCCCCGGCTTAGCCGCTGCTCGATCGCCACTGTAGGCGGAATGCCGTACACCGCGTCCACCTCCGGCCTGCCTGCAGGCTGAACAATACTGCGCGCATAGGCGTTGAGCGACTCCAGGTAGCGGCGCTGGCCTTCGTTGAACAGAATGTCGAAGGCCAAGGTGGACTTGCCAGAGCCGGATACGCCGGTGACCACGCTGAACTTGCCGCGCGGAATGTCTACCGACAGCGACTTGAGGTTGTGCTCTTTGGCGTTGACGATGCGGATGGAATTCGGTGCGTCGATACCGTTGGCAAGCCCATCTGCCGCAGCGAGCAGAGAGTACACAGCCGAAGGCTCTGCGACTTCGTGCACTACGCCCATCGCGGCGGCGTAGTCGCGCAGCGCTTTGCCGGTGTGCGATGTGGAATGCAGCATCACGTCTTCTGGCGTGCCATGTGCTACTACTTCGCCACCGGCATCGCCCCCTTCAGGCCCCAGATCAATCAGCCAATCCGATGCGCGAATTACATCCAGGTTGTGCTCAATCACCACCAGCGAATGGCCTGCGTCCAGTAGCTTGCGCAGTGCGCGCATGAGCTTGGCGATATCGTCAAAGTGCAGGCCAGTGGTGGGTTCGTCCAGCATGAACAGCGAACCACGTCGGGCCAAAAACTGCTTGCTGGCGCTAACGCCTTTGGCAGCTTCTGCCAAAAAGCCCGCCAGTTTGAGGCGCTGTGCCTCACCGCCCGATAGCGTGGGCACCGGTTGCCCCAGCTTCACGTACTCCAGTCCCACATCAATGATGGGCTGCAACACGCGAATTACGTCACGGTCTGCGCTGAACAGGTCGGCGGCCTCACTCACGGTTAAGTTAAGTACGTCTGCCACATTGACGTTGCGGCCTTTGCGCTCAATCGTGACTTCCAAAACCTCGGGGCGATAGCGCTTGCCATCGCAGTCGGGGCAGCGCAAATACACGTCACTTAAAAACTGCATTTCTACATGCTCAAAACCCGAGCCACCGCAGGTCGGGCAACGACCATCGCCGCTGTTGAAACTGAATTTGCTGGCTGTGTAGCTGCGCTCTTTGGACAGCGGCGCGCTTGCAAATATTTCCCGAAGTGCGTCCCAAGCGCCGACATAACTCACGGGGTTGGAGCGGGCCGTTTTGCCAATGGGGGACTGGTCTACAAACACCACTTCACTGAGCTGCTCGGCCCCCAGCAGGCGCGCATGGGCACCGGGGGTTTCGGTTGCTTTGCCAAAGTGGCGCAGCAGCGCAGGGGCCAGCACGTCTTGGATCAGTGTGGACTTGCCGGAACCGGACACGCCGGTCACGCACACCAGGCGCTGCAACGGAATCTCCACCGAGATGTTTTTCAGGTTGTGCTCGTTCACACCCTCCAGAATCAGGCGTGGGGTGTTCATGGCCACCATGCGCTTGAAGCCCATGCCCACTTGCTTGCGCCCACCCAGGTAGGCACCGGTCATGGTGTCGGCACTTTTCAAAGCTTCGGTGCTGCCGTCAAACACAATATGGCCGCCCTTTTCGCCCGGGCCAGGGCCCATATCGATCATGCGGTCGGCAGCCAGCATCACTGCAGGGTCGTGCTCCACCACCACCAGTGTGTTGCCCGCATCGCGCAAGCGCTGCATTGCCACGATGATGCGGTGCATGTCGCGCGGGTGCAGGCCAATGCTGGGCTCGTCCAGCACAAAAAGCGTATTGACCAGCGAGGTGCCCAGCGCTGTGGTCAGGTTGATACGCTGCACCTCGCCGCCGCTTAGCGTGCGGCTCTGGCGGTCCAGCGTGAGGTAGCCAATGCCCACATCGCAAAGGTATTTAAGGCGCGTGCCCACCTCTTCAAACAATAACTTGAGCGTTCTAAATTCTGCTTCTGACGCCCCCCCAACAGGAAAAGCCGCCTGCCCAAGCCCTAGGTCCAGTTGCAGCGAATCAAAAAACCGCTTTAGTTTGTCCAGCGACATCAGCATCATGTCGTGCAGGCACAACCCCGGCAACGCCTCCAGTTGGTCACGAGACCACTTTACGCCTTGCGGCATGAACCTTTTGGCTGGTGGTAATACCGCATCGGCCTGTACTTTGGTGCCGATACGCCAGAGCAAACTTTCGGTTTTTAGGCGTGCACCCCTGCAAGTGCCACATGGCGTGTAACTGCGGTATTTCGACAGCAGCACACGGATGTGCATCTTGTAGGCCTTGGTCTCCAGATATTCAAAGAAACGGTCCACGCCAAACCAATGCTGGTTCCACTTGCCATTCCATTGCGGCGAGCCCTTAAAAACCCAGTTCTTTTGCTCCTCGGTCAGCTTGTACCAAGGCGTATCGCGCGGGATGCCTGCGGCTTCTGCATGGCGCATCAGGTCGTCCTGGCATTCTTGCCAAGCCGGGGTTTGCATGGGTTTGACCGCCCCAGCGCGCAGCGTGAGCTTATCGTTGGGAATGACCAGCCCATAGTCCACCCCCACCACGCGGCCAAAGCCACGGCAGGCCTCGCATGCGCCAACGGCCGAGTTAAAGCTGAACATGGACGCAATCGGGTCGCTATAGCGAATATCGCTTTGCGGACAGTGCAGCCCGGTGGAAAAGCGCCAGGTTTCCGGGGTGGAGTTTGCTACAGTTTCAATAGCTGCTTGCGCTCTATCGACGGGGGCTACAGCCTCATTGAGCACATAAACATTGAGCCGCCCACTGCCGCGCTTGAGAGCGACTTCGATTGCCTCCAGCGCTCGGGCTTTTTCTACGGAGTCCAAACGGAAGCGATCGGCCACCACGTCCAGAACTTTACGGGGCCCGCTAATGGTGGCCACCTCGCGTTCCGCTTGCACCCGGGTAAAGCCGCTGGCACTGAGCCACTGGGTTACTTCTTCAGGCGAAGTGCCACCAGGCAACTCAACAGGAAACGTAAGTACCAGCCGCGGATTGGCGGCCTGTAGTGCACGCCGCGCCAGTTCCCCGTAAATAGTCTCAGGCGTGTCATGCTGCACCAGCATTGCCGTATGCTTGTCAAACAAGTGCCCCGCACGAGAGAACAGGAGCTTGAGGTGGTCATTCAGCTCCGTCATGGTGCCCACAGTAGAACGACTGGAGCGTACGGGATTGGTCTGATCGATAGCGATGGCTGGGGGTACGCCATCGACCTTGTCCACCGCCGGCTTATCCATACGGTCCAAGAACTGGCGCGCGTATGCACTGAAAGTTTCAACATACCGGCGCTGGCCTTCAGCGTACAGAGTGTCAAACACCAAACTGGACTTACCCGAGCCGCTTGGGCCAGTGACAACAGTCAACTCTCCCGTACGAATGTCGAGATCAAGATTTTTAAGATTGTGCTGCCGTGCCCCGCGAATGCGGATGGTGCCCTGTGACATAGTGAATGCTCTCCGTGAGGGGGAGAGTCATTCTAGACAGGAGTGATTACCCTTTAAGGGCGCTCTCTAACTCACGCGCTGCCTTGCTACCCACAGCGTCTTGTATTTTAGGAAATAGAGTGAGTAGATCTGCATAGCCTGCCGCCGATTCGACGGACAAATTCAGCATAAAACCACGCAAACCTAAACCTGCAGTCAATGCAGTGGCTAGTGGTTTTGCCTCCGCGTAGCGCTCTTGGTGCGTGCGGTTGCTGATGGGCTCTGGCGGGGCGGCCGCCAGTGCTGAGGGCGCAGTGACGGCTTGATCGCTTGCAACAGCACTCAGAAAACCCTGCGCCTGCATATAGTCCACATCTTCTTGGGTAATTCCCAAGCCTGAGGCAGCTATCAGTACTTGCTGAACGGTTTTAATGCCGTCAAACAAGATAAATGTTGAGCGCTGGCGCGCTGAAAAAAGCGGCGAGCGCTCTTTGAATGCCAACTGACCTGTCTCTGTTTTTATTAATCGCATCTGATTATTTTAGATGCGTTAAATAGTTGGCACATAAAAATTATTTTGTAGCGCTGGCAGCACTTGCTGGGATAGCCGCTGCTGGTGCCTCGGCATGTATAGGTTCACCATGCTTTTCACCACTCATGTCGATATCACCACCTTTGCTCAAAATGAAAAGCGCAGCACCTGCGAACACAATAAATCCGACAACAATTTTCCACATACCATTTCCTTCAAAAAAAAAGGCTCTCAAGGAGAGCCCGTAATACTCCCTGGCCGCAAGCGGCCTGGGAGTTAACTTAGCTTACGCTTAATCGTTAGCGTAGATGTCCACGTCTTTAGTCTCTTTAACAAACAACATGCCGATGACAAATGTCACGCCAGCAATGATGATGGGGTACCACAGACCGTTGTACATGTTACCGGTCTGGGCTACGATCGCAAAAGCGGTCGTAGGCAACAAACCACCAAACCAACCGTTACCAATGTGGTAAGGCAAGCTCATGGATGTGTAACGAATGCGTGTTGGGAACATCTCAACCAACATAGCAGCAATAGGACCGTAAACCATGGTCACCAAGATCACCAAGTAAGTGAGGATGGCAATAACAGTAACTTTGTCGAACTTGGCCATATCAGCTTTAGCTGGATAGTTAGCGGCTTTCAGGGCTGCAGCCAGGTTGCTACCCAACAAAACACCACCAGC
>JBJOLD010000228.1:0-2756 GCA_046045765.1 Pseudomonadota bacterium
CCTGCTGGAAGGGTCGGCCACGTGCACCCGGTAGCCTGATTGCACCAAGTCGTTGGCAAACTCACAGCCAATCAGGCCTGCACCCATGATGACCACAGTTTTGCTATCAATTTCGGAGCTGCTTGCGCTTGCTGTGTGGGGGCTCAGGGCGGAAAACATCACCTTAAAGTCATCCAGCGAATTGATGGAGCGCACTTGGTCTGCTGCATTGCCTTGAACTGGCACGCGAATAGGCTGTGCGCCTGTGGCCAGCACCAGCTGGCTGTAAGCCAAAGTCTGCACGGCATCGCCCTGCGTCAAGGTGATGCTGCGGCTGGCAGTGTCCACCTGGGTCACGCTGGCATGGTCCAGCAGCGTGACGTTGAGCGTCTCCACCATCTTGGCTGCGGGCGTACTGACCAGTTGCTCGGGGCTTCGCTTTTGGGCAAAGGCGTTGGAGAGCGACGGCTTGGCGTAAAAGTCGCCACTGTCCTGGGTGACCACCACCACCGGCGTTGCGGTGTCCAGCTTGCGAAATTCCCGCACGGTGGTCCAGCCCGCCAAGCCAGCGCCGACGATGATGAGTGGCTTCATTGTTAAATCTCTACGGCTTCAAAGTCGGCTTTGGCTATGCCGCAGTCTGGGCAGGCCCAGCTCTCTGGCACATCAGCCCACAAGGTGCCAGCGGCAATGCCGTCTTCGGGGCGGCCAGCGGCTTCGTCGTACACAAAGCCACAAACGATGCAAATGTAGGTTTTCATGGTGATCTCGATTCAATATTTAAGTAAAAAAGGTTGCCAGCCCTCGTGCAATATGCGTAGCCAGCTATAAAAACAGTAGCAATTTTGGCTGCTAATTCGTGGCGTCTAGCCTACAACTTTGGCCAATTGGGCTTTGTAGTGGTTGGCGTGGCGCTCTTCTACCCGGGCCAAGGCGGCAAAACGCTTTTGGGCCTTTTCTAAAGTGGCCTTGAACTGCGCCGCGTGCATTTTGCTCTCTTCAATCTGTTCGTTCATCTCTGCAACCGCCGCGGCGTTGCCTTCTGCTTCGGCGGTGGCGCGAAAACCGGGGTACATCTCGGTGTACTCGTAGGTTTCGCCGTCAATGGCGATCTGCAGCGCCTTGGCCGGTGTCATGGTGGCCTTGGGGTAGAGCAAGTCCAGGTGACCAAAAGCGTGCATCACTTCCTGGTCGGCGGTTTCTTCAAATGCGCGGGCGGTGGCCTCGTCGCCCATTTCGCGGGCCAGTTTGGCAAAGTAGCGGTATTTAATGTGGGCCATCGATTCGCCAGCGAAGGCTGATTCGAGGTTGGCCATGGTTTTGATTTCGGGGCGTTGGTTCGTGGTCATCTTCAGCTCCAGTGGGTTGAGTCATTTGCTGGTAGACCGTTTCTAGCAGCACGGAGCGAATGGTAATTCCGGGTTGAAGTTAAAGCCAATTGAAATTGGCTAATCGATTGATAGCGGCTATTTTTGGGCGTTGCTGATCGCGCCAGTGGCGACGCTCAACAGGACTTCACGGAGGTTTTCAGCACTTACGGGCTTGCTCAAAAAATAGTTCATGCCAGCTGCCATGCATGCTGCCCGATCTTCAGGAAATGCGTTGGCTGTAATGGCGATAACCACCGGCTGGATGGGGAGGTCTAGCTGGCGAAGCAGCCGTGTGGCTTCAATGCCGTCCATCTCGGGCATTTGCATATCCATAAGCACTACGTCATAGGGGTGCTGGCGCAAGTACTCTAGTGCCCGCACCCCGTTGTCCGCCTCATCTTTGGCGGCGCAGCCAATGTTGGTTAACTGGCTGCGTGCCAACAGTCGATTAATAGGTTGGTCGTCCACTACCAAAACCCGAAGTTTTGCCAGCAATGGTTCCGTAACTGCCCAGTCGCTCGCAGGCGACAACTCCGCACGCGTATTGTTGGCTTGAAGGTGTTTCAGATTAGGAAGCACGATTGGCAGGCCGAATGAAAACACCGAGCCCTGCCCTGGCACACTGTGTACTGACAGTGTGCCGCCCATTTTTTCAACCAAGGCTTTGCAAATGACCAAGCCAAGCCCGGTGCCACCGTACTTGCGTGCTGTCGAGTTGTCCGCTTGGCGAAAGGGTTCAAATAGCCGTTGCTGTACCGCTTGCGACATACCTATGCCGGTGTCTCGCACGGCGCATACCAGCAGATCATCTTGTACCGTAACGACCAATGTGACTTGGCCGTTTTCTGTAAATTTGAGTGCGTTGCCGATCAGGTTGAAAACCACTTGCCGAATACGCGTGGGGTCGCCAAGCACCGCCCCAGGGATGTTGTCTTGCGCCTGCAGCGTTAGCTCTACGCCCTTGGCGGCAGCTTGGGGCAGCAACAGGTCGAGCGCTCCCCGTATGAGTGCCATGGGCTGGAGTGGCACTTGCTCAATCGACATTTCTCCGGCTTCGATCTTTGAAAAATCCAAGATGTCGTTGATCAGAGTTAGCAGGGTGGAGCCAGCACTGATGATGTTCTTGACATACATCGTCTGCTGGCTGTCCAATGGCGTGGACTGAAGCAATTCAGACAGCCCCAGCACGCCGTTCATGGGGGTGCGTATTTCGTGGCTCATGAGGGCCAGAAAGCGGCTCTTCGCCTCGTTGGCAGACTCTGCCTGACGCATGGCCAGATTCAGCGCAGCGGTGCGTTCTGCAACACGCAACTCCAGGCCGGTAGCGTTCTCTTGCAGTGCCTGGTTGGTCTGGTACAAAGCCAGGCTTTTCTCTTCAAGCAACGCCTCGGCTTGTTTGCGCGCCGC
>JBJOLD010000271.1:0-3313 GCA_046045765.1 Pseudomonadota bacterium
CGCGATGAGCAAACCCTCAAAGCCCTGTTCAGCGAAGAGCTGGGCGTGGTGCTGCAGGTGCGCACCCTCGAGCGTGGCGACGTGATGCAGGTGCTGCGCGCGCACGGTCTGTCGCAGCACAGCCATTTCATTGGCAAAACCCGGCCTGAGTCCAGCAAGATCGACGCGGGCAAAGGCGAGCTGCACGTTTGGCGCGATGCCAAAAGCATCTTCAGCGCCAAGCTGGCCGACCTGCACCAGGTGTGGGACGCCGTGAGCTGGAAAATTGCCCAGCAACGCGACAACCCCGCCTGTGCAGATGCCGAGCACGTCGCTGCGGGTGCTAATAACGACCCCGGTATGCATGTTTATATGCCAAATACGGCTGTAGCCCTGGTGCAGTCTGCGCAGGCAGCTACTAAAAACGTAGCGCCTACAGTGTTGAAAAGCCGCCCCAAGGTGGCCGTGCTGCGCGAGCAGGGCGTCAATTCGCATGTGGAAATGGCCTACGCCTTTACCGAGGCAGGCTTTGAAGCCTACGACGTGCATATGACGGATTTGCAAACTGGCCGTGCCAAATTGCAAGACTTCAAAGGCGTGGTGGCGTGCGGCGGATTCAGCTACGGCGACACGCTGGGCGCTGGCATTGGCTGGGCCCGCAGCATCACCTTTAACGAGGTGCTGGCCGACCAGTTCAAAACCTTCTTTGGCCGCGACGACACCTTCGGTTTGGGGGTGTGCAACGGCTGCCAAATGTTTGCAGAGCTGGCCGACATCATTCCCGGCGCACAAGACTGGCCGCGCTTCACAACCAACCAGAGCGAGCGTTTTGAAGCC
Source organism: Pseudomonadota bacterium (assembly GCA_046045765.1). Taxonomy (GTDB): domain Bacteria; phylum Pseudomonadota; class Gammaproteobacteria; order Burkholderiales; family Burkholderiaceae_C; genus Allorhodoferax. The sequence continues at coordinate 817 of JBJOLD010000271.1, forward strand.
CGCCTGAGCATGGTGGAGGTGCTGGAGTCACCCAGCCTGTTCTTCAAAGACCTGGCGGGCATGCGCCTGCCGATCGCCGTGGCGCACGGGGAGGGCTTTGCCAACTTCAGGTACCGTGGCAACGCCGACAAGGCCATTGCCGCCATGCGCTATGTGGACAACAGCGGCGTTGCCACCGAGGCCTACCCGTTCAACCCCAACGGCAGCCCCGGCGGCCTGACCGCGGTCACCACCGCAGACGGACGCTTCACCGCCATGATGCCGCACCCCGAGCGCGTGTTCCGCAACGTGCAGATGAGCTGGACCAACCTGGACAAGAGTGAGTTCAGTCCCTGGATGCAACTGTGGCGCAATGCGCGCAAATGGGTAGGGTAAATTGTGAAAAAAAACGCGGCACAGAGGCCGCGTTTTTTTGTGTCAATGTGCTGGGCGATTACTCGATTTTGGCCTTGGCGCGCAGGTCTTCCTGGTATTTGGCCATTTTGGCTTGCTGCAATTGCTGCGAGATTTGCGGTTTTACGTCGTCAAACTTCGGTAATTGGGCGTCACGCACGTCGTCCAGACGAATGATGTGGAAGCCGAACTGGCTCTTGACGGGTGCGTCAGTCACTTTGCCTTTAGACAAGGCCACCATTGCGTCAGAGAACTCTTTGACATAGTTGCCAGCAGGCGCCCAATCCAGGTCGCCGCCGTTGGCACCAGAGCCTGGGTCTTTGGAGTTTTTCTTTGCCAAGTCCTCAAACTTGGCACCTTTCTTGAGTTGAGCAATCAAGGATTTGGCCTGGTCTTCTTTCTCCACCAAAATATGGCGAGCGCGGTACTCTTTGCCAGAGTTGGCAGCGGCAAACTTGTCGTATTCGGCCTTGATGTCGGCATCCGTGACCGGATTGGCCTTTTGGAATTCCGAAAACAATTCGCGAATCAAGATGCCTTGGCGCGCCAATTCGACTTGGTTTTTGTAGTCATCTGTTGCATCCAGACCTTTGGACTGGGCTTCTTGCATGAACACTTCGCGCAGAATAACTTCGTCTTTCAATTGGGCTTGCATTTCTGGCGGAATAGGGCGGCCTGAGCGTGCCATTTGCTGGGCCAGCGCGTCTACGCGCGACTTGGCAACGGCCTTGCCATTCACGATGGCAATGTTTTGGGCCATAGCGGCAGGGGCAAAAGCCAGCAGCATAGAGGCTGCAGCAATCGCGGTGATAACTTGCTTCTTCATTCCGGTTCCTTCAGGAGATTGCAATTAGAAAAATACTAAACAGGGGTGCCAGGCGGCGGTGTTTCAGCCTCAATGGCCAGAGCATGCAGCCCTTGGTCAATGAAATCTTGCAGCGCATCATACACAAGGCGATGACGCGCCACGCGGCTCTTATCAGTAAACAAATGTGAAGCAATCCGCACCCGAAAATGGGTGCCAACGCCGCTGTCGTTAGCCCCAACGTGGCCCGCATGTTGGTAGCTCTCGTCGATCACTTCCAGTTTTGTGGGGGCCAGCCGCTGCGCCAGGCGTTCTCGCAGTAAGGGTGCTGTGGGGGCGAGGCTCATGGCTTGGCTTGGTCGCTGGGGGCTTCTTCTACCTCGACATCGGCTTTGATGTGTGGCGAGATATACAGACCCTGACAAATCAGAAAAACAATAGGAAACGCGTAGCCCCAAATTTTGAAGTTAGCCCAAGCGTCCTCGCTGTAATAGGTTGCCACATAGGCGTTGCTGACAGCCATAAAAGCGGTGTAACCAATCCAGGCGATGTTTAACTTGTGCCACACACGGTCGGGCAGCTCCAGCTGGCTGCCCAGCATGGCCTTTAAAAAGTTGTGCTTCATGCCCCACACTGCTATTGCCAGTGCGATGGACATACCCGCGTACAACACCGTAGGCTTCCACATGATGAAGCGCTTGTCATGCAATGCCAGCGTGATGCTGCCAAACACCAAAATCATGCTCAAGGTAATTTTTTGCAGCGTGCTGAGTTTTTTGTCTATCCAGTACAGGAGGGCCATTTGTGCCACGGTAGCCGCCATCAATACCGGCGTGGCGAAGTAAATCGCTTCGTCTTTGCTGACGCCAAACCAATCATGGAGCTTGTACGCCGCAAAAAACAGGGCGATAGGGATAAAGTCGAGTAGTGTTTTCATTCAGGCGTGAAGTGTAGCGAGGCCGAGTTCATGCAATAACGAAGCCCTGTGTCCGTGGGGCCGTCTTCAAACACATGGCCCAGGTGTGCGCCGCATTGGCTGCACACGGTTTCGACCCGCTTCATACCATGGCTGCGGTCGGTGATTTCGGTAATCGCACCGGGAATGGCCAGCGAGAAGCTGGGCCAGCCGCAGTGGGCGTCGAACTTGGTGTTGGAGTCAAACAGCTTGGCCGAGCAGCACATGCAGTGGTAACTGCCGTCGGCCCAATGGCGTTCGTACTTACCGCTAAAAGGGCGTTCGGTGGCGGCGTGGCGCGTGACTTGAAAGGCCGCAGACTCTGCGCCTTTCTCAGTGAGAAG
>JBJOLD010000272.1:0-6984 GCA_046045765.1 Pseudomonadota bacterium
TGCGTGACGCCAAGCCCAGTGTCTTTGAGGACATCATTGCGCTGGTGGCCCTGTACCGACCCGGGCCCATGGACCTGATCCCCTCGTTCTGCGCCCGCAAACACGGCCGCGAAGAGGTGGACTACCCGCACCCCTTGATGGAGACCGTGCTCAAGGAAACCTACGGGATCATGGTCTACCAAGAGCAGGTGATGCAGACTGCGCAGATTCTGGGTGGCTACTCGCTGGGCGGTGCCGATATGCTGCGCCGGGCAATGGGCAAGAAGAAAGCCGAGGAGATGGCCGAGCATCGCAGCATCTTCCGCGCCGGTGCGGCCAAGAATGACATCACGCAAGAAAAAGCCGACGAGGTTTTTGACTTGATGGAGAAGTTTGCAGGTTACGGCTTTAACAAGTCGCACGCTGCTGCTTACTCGCTACTGGCGTACCACACGGCCTGGATCAAGGTGCACTACACAGCCGAGTTTTTCTGCGCCAACATGACAGTGGAAATGGACGACACCGATAAGCTCAAGGTGCTGTTTGAAGACGCCGAGAAGATGGGTCTGAGCTTCGAGCCGCCCAATATCAACCGCGGCTTTCACCGTTTTGAGCCCATCTCGAACAAAGAAATTCGCTACGGGCTGGGTGCTATCAAAGGCACCGGCCAGCAAGCGATTGAGGCCATTGTGGCCGCACGCGAAGGGCGTGGGCCCACCCAAGAGTCGGGTCCGTTCAAGAGTCTGTTTGACTTTGCGCGCCGGGTTGAGCGCTCGCGCTTGAACAAGCGTTGCGTGGAAGCCCTGATTAAGGCGGGAGCTTTTGACACCCTGCAACTCAACCGCGCATCGTTGGTGGAAAGCATTGACCGTGCGTTTGACTTTGCCAGCGCCAGTGCGGCCAACGCCAACCAACATGGCCTGTTTGACATGGGCGGTGACGATGACCACGGCTCTAGCACCCAAGAACCCGAGCTGATTGACGCCATGCCCTGGGGCGTGAAAGAGCGGCTGACCCAGGAAAAAACGGCGGTGGGCTTCTACCTGTCGGGCCATTTGTTTGATGAAGTGGCGCTGGAAGTGCGCCGTTTTGCCAAACGCCCGATTGAGGAGTTGACAGACACCCGCGAGCCGCAGTTGCTGGCAGGCATCGTCACCGACTTTCGGGTGATCAACGGGCAGCGCGGCAAGTTGGCCTTGTTTAAGCTGGACGACAAGTCGGCCATGATTGATGCGCGGGTGGAAGAAGAAATGGTCAACGCCAACAAGCATTTGTTCAAAGACGATGCGCTGATCATCGTCATGGGTAAGGTGCGTGATGACCGTTTTTCCGGCGGCAAGCAGCTCACCATTACCCAGGTGTGGGACTTGGAGCAGGCGCGCTGCCGCTTTGGTAAATACCTGCGCGTGGTGGTGAATGTGGATGGCAAGGGCAAGACCCCGGATGTGGCACGCATGGTGAAAGAGTTTCCAGCGCAGCGGGAAATGACGGAGCAGGGGGAGCTTGTGCGCGGTATGGCTGTGCGACTACAGGTTCAGAGCTTGCTGCAAGATGCAACTGCAGCCGACTGCAATGGCGCAGCCGCTGAGCTGCATTTGGGCGACAACGCTAAGTTTTACCCCAGCGACGCAGCACTTGCCAGCTGGCGCGCCCAGGCTGACCAAGGTAGGGCCGTGATTGCCTACGACTAACGTAACCAAGCGCAAGGCGAGGCAGCGTAGGTTGAGGAGTTGATCTAAATGCGATACACTCTCATTTAGATTCAAGAAATATGCCCATGTTGCTATCTCAATTACCCAATGGAGCCCATGCGCTGGTGTCGTGCGTGGCGGCGAATTCAACCGAAGTGGGCGAAGCCACGCTGCGCCGCTTGGGCGAGTTGGGTTTTATTCCCGGCGAACCGGTGCATATGCTGCGCCGCGGCCCTGGCGGGCGTGAGCCTTTGGCGGTACAGGTGGGTGACACGCAGTTTGCACTGCGCTTGCTCGAAGCCCAGTGCATCGAAGTGCAGCAGGCTTAACACTATGACTCACACTTCAACAACCGACTACAGCATTGCCTTGGTGGGTAACCCCAATTGCGGCAAAACGGCACTGTTTAATTTGCTGACCGGCGCGCGCCAAAAAGTAGCGAATTACGCTGGTGTTACGGTCGAGCGCAAAGTGGGTTTGGCCCGCTTGGCTGACGGACACACGATTTCGGTGGTGGACCTGCCCGGTTCCTACAGCCTGACCCCGGCCACGCCCGACGAAGAAGTCATGTTGCAAGTGATCGAGGGCCGCCGCGCGGGTGAACGCGCTCCCGATGCCATCGTGGCCGTGGTGGATGCCACCAATTTGCGGATGAACCTGCGTCTGGTGCTGGAGCTGCGCCAGTTGGGAAAACCTTTGATCGTTGCCTTGAATATGGCCGATGTGGCGAGAGAGCAGGGGCTAGACATCGATGTCGCTCTGTTGTCGCAAGAATTAGGTTGTGCGGTGGTGGAGACCGTGGCGGTTAAACACAACGGCCATGTGCATCTGCTGACACAACTGCAGCGGCAACTGTCTGCCCTGGCGGCCTTACCCGGTGCGTCGTCTGGTGGGCACTCAGGTTCGATATCTCGTCCTGGGTCCGCCGAGTTGCAAAAAGAAGTGCGCCGCATCTTGGCGCTGGTAGCGCCCCAGGTGCCTAAGGTTGCTCGGTTTCAGCACCGGTTGGATGCGGTAGCCATGCACCCGGTTTGGGGACTGGTGTTGCTGGCAGCGGTGCTGTTTTTGATATTTCAGGCGGTATTTAGCTGGGCTAATTTTCCGATGGACGCCATCAAATCCACTATGGCGGCTGTGGGAGAGTGGGCCTTGGCCCATATGGACGAAGGCCCCTTGCGCAGCCTGCTGGTGGACGGTGTGATTGCCGGTGTGGGTGGCGTGCTGGTGTTTTTGCCGCAGATTTTGATTTTGTTTTTCTTCATTCTGCTGATGGAGGATTCTGGTTACCTGCCGCGCGCGGCCTTTTTGCTCGACAACCTGATGGGTAAAGTGGGCCTGTCGGGCAGGGCGTTTATTCCATTGCTGTCCAGCTTTGCCTGCGCCATTCCCGGCATCATGGCCACGCGCACCATTGCCAATTGGAAAGACCGTTTGGCCACCATCATGGTGGCGCCGCTGATGACCTGTTCGGCCCGCATTCCGGTCTACGCTCTGTTGATTGGCGCCTTTGTACCCGACCGTGCAGTGGGCTGGTTTGACCTGCGCGGACTGACCTTGTTCGGTCTGTACGTGGCAGGTGTAGCGGGAGCCATGGCGGTAGCGTGGATTTTTAAGCGCGTGTGGATGAAAACCGGCTACCAGCCCCTGATGCTGGAACTGCCACCTTACCGCTTGCCCAGCTTACGTAACCTGTGCTTAGGTCTGTGGGAGCGCGCACGCATCTTCCTGAGTCGGGTGGGGGGCATTATTTTCTCGTTGATGGTGGTGCTGTGGTTCTTGTCCACCTTTCCTGGCCCGCCAGCGGATTGGGATATATCGCAAGGCCCTGCCATTCAGTACAGCCTGGCAGGCATGCTGGGCCACGCCTTGCAGGTGGTGTTTGCGCCTATCGGATTCAACTGGCAGATTTCCATCGCCCTGGTACCCGGCTTGGCTGCACGTGAAGTAGCGGTGGGCGCTTTGGGCACTGTGTATTCCTTGTCCGCAGCAAATAACGGTGTAGCCGATGCCTTGTCCCCTGTGATTGCGCAGGGCTGGTCACTGGCCACTGCCTATTCGCTGCTGGCTTGGTACGTGTTTGCGCCGCAATGTTTATCTACCTTGGCCGTGGTGCGCCGTGAGACTAACTCGTGGAAGTACCCGCTGGCCATGGCGCTGTACTTGTTTGCCTTGGCCTATGCCGCCGCTTGGGTCACTTATCGACTAACCTTGTGGATGGGAGGCTAGCGACATGACTGTGCAATGGCTTATTACCGCTATTTTGGTGGCGCTGTGTTTCGCGTATGTCATCAAAACGATGGTACCTAAAACAGTTGCTGCGGCGTGTGGCGGGGGATGCAAGGGTTGTAACGGCGTGAGGTCTTCGGTGGGATTGCCATCGAGTCCGTCCGACGGAAAATCTTGCGCTGTTTCCGCACCTAGCACCAATATTAAGCCTTTGGTTTTTTACCCGAACCAGAAGCGAAATCTTTAAGCCTTTTAGGCTTACGGCCTAATAGCAGCTTGCGTAGCTAGCTATAAAAATAGTAGCAAATAGAGAGGCTGAAAACGGTAATTAACGCCCAAACAACTCCTGCGGTGACATGACGATGATCAGCGGAGAGGGGACCTGCCCGTTTTCATCTTTCGGCAGCACGCTCGTTTTGTCTATGGCTTTTAGCGCAGCATCATCCCAGGACTTGGTTCCGCTAGCTTTGATAATTCGGCTGGTCAAAATGGTGCCATCTGGCGACATACGCACTTCAATTTCGGTTTTGGGGTTGCTCGCAATGGTTTCGGTGTACACGATATTGGGTTTGATGCGCGCAGCAATGCGACCCATGTAGCTGGCCGTTGGCGCAGAGGACTGCGCTGCTGTGCCGGTAGAAGTCGCCGCGCTGGTGCCGCCACTGCCTGCCAGGCCTGCCATGCGTTTGATGTTTTGTTGGCGCAGCTCTTCCAGCGCTTTTTCGTCTTTGGCTTCTTGCTGCACCCGTTTCGCTGCTTTGTCTTTCTCAGCTTTCTCGGCCTTCTCTTTCAGCGTCTTCTCTTTCTCCAGCCGTTCGTTTTTTTTCTCCAGCTCAAGCTTCTCTTCGTTCAGTTGCTTTTCTTTCAGCAGTTTGGCTTTTTCTTTCTCTTTGGCAATCGCAATGCTGGGGTTAGGCTGTTGCGCCGGTTTGGGCTGCACTACGGGCTCGGGTCCCGGCTTGGGCATTGGCTCTGACGGTTTGGAGGGTATGGGCGGTATGGGCGGCTCCGGCGTTTCCAGTGGCGCGGGTGGGGATGCCTCTTGCGGCACGACCGACCATAACTCCGTTTCCACGGTGACTGGAGTGGGTTCGCGCTTCCACTGGACGCCAAAGCTCAGTACTGCGACCAGTAGCCCATGGGCTAGCAGTGCCAGCATGAGCGAGCGCAACAGTCCCGGTGTGGCCGGCGGCGCAAACTCTAAATGCGGACGGAGCGTTGCCATGTGGGTAAGGTTCAGTTAGCCAGCTGCACCGACAGACCAACACGCTGAATGCCCGCGCGCTGTAGGGTGTCCATGACCTTGACCACGCTTTCGTACTTGGCGCTCTTGTCCGCACTGATCACCACCGCAGAATTGGCCGCACCCACGCTGTCTTTGGCCCCTTGTGCCCGCTTCACCGTGCTGGCCAAGTCTTTGAGCGTGACGCTGGTGATCTGGTCTTTCAGGCGCATCTCTAAGCTGTCGTTCTTGCCCAGAATAATTTGAATAATCTGGTCCGGCTGGCGTGCCGCTTTACCCACGCTGGGCAGGTCGATCATGCTGGGGGTAATCAGCGGCGCGGTCACCATGAAGATGATCAACAGCACCAGCATCACGTCGATGAACGGCACCATATTGATCTCGTTGATGGTACGGCGACCCCGTCCACGGCCAGAAACTGCGGGCATGTGCTTGACTCCTTAGCGGGGCTGGGCCGATTGCGCAGCCTGCGCACCCAAATTGCGCTGCAATATGTTGGAGAACTCTTCGATGAAGGTTTCTTGCTGAATGGCGATGCGGTCCAGGTCGCGCGCAAAGCGGTTGTAGGCCACCACGGCAGGAATCGCGGCAAATAAGCCAATGGCGGTGGCTACCAATGCTTCGGCAATGCCGGGCGCCACCGTGGCCAAGGTCACTTGGGTGAGTGCGGCTAAGCCAGTAAAAGCGTGCATGATGCCCCACACGGTGCCAAACAGGCCCACGTACGGCGACACAGAGCCCACGGAGGCCAGGAATGACAGGTTGGTTTCCACGACATCCATCTCACGCTGAAAGCTGGCGCGCATCGCGCGGCGTACGCCGTCCATAAGCGTGCCGGAGTCGGTAATGCGGCGTTCCCGCAGTTTTTGAAACTCGCGCATGCCGCTGGCAAAAATGCGCTCCATGGGACCACCCTTGCGGGCGTTTTTGGTAGCTGTTCCAAACAGATCATTCAGGCTGGCGCCCGACCAAAATTCACGCTCAAACGTCTCGTTTTGCGCTTTTACCTTGTTCAAAGCAAACAGTTTGCGAAAGATAGCTGCCCAGCTGGTAATAGACACACCCATCAGCAACAGCATGACTGCTTGCACCACAATGCTTGCATTGAGCACCAAATGAAGAATGGAGAGATCCTGATTCATAGTGTGTAGCGGTAGATTCTGTAAAAAATATTAAGAAAGGGATTTAGTCAAGCAAACTTCGCAAACGCTTTACGGCGGTTTGCAGTTGCTCCATGGAGCTGGCCGTAGAGAAGCGGACAAAGTTATGTGTCTGTGCAGTGCCAAAGTCTTTGCCTGGCGTAATGGCTACATGGGCCTGGTTCATCACAGCGTAGGCAAAATCCCAGCTATCTTTAACGCCCAATTTAGTGCACGCAGCAGAGCAGTCGGCCCAGGCGTAAAACGCACCGTCGGGCATCACGGGCACATTCATGCCCATCGCGTTGAGCTCTGGAATAAAGTAATCGCGTCGTGCTTTGAATTCGGTGCGGCGCTGCTCGTACAGCGCAATACTCTCCGGCTCAAAGCAAGCCAGCGCTGCGTGCTGAGCAATCGTACTAGGGCAGATAAACAGGTTTTGCGCCAACCGCTCTATCACCGGTACCAGCACATCGGGCACCACCATCCAGCCCAGCCGCCAGCCGGTCATATTGAAGTATTTGCTGAAACTGTTGATGCTGATGATGTGATCGTCCAGGGCGAGCGCAGTTTCGCCGAATTGCGCATCAAAGCTCAGCGCCAGATAGATTTCGTCCACCAGCGTGATGCCACCACGTGACTTCACCACCTCGTGGATGCGGCGCAATTCGTCGGGGTGAATCGATGTGCCCGTGGGGTTGCTGGG
>JBJOLD010000319.1:0-4823 GCA_046045765.1 Pseudomonadota bacterium
CCAGTGGCAGAACATGGTGAAAAAGCAGCGCATTAGCGAAGAGCAGAGCCAATCGAATCTTGCACGAATTAATATTGCACCCAGCCTTGCAGGCTTATCACATTGCGATCTCATTGTAGAAGCCATCGTAGAGCGGTTAGATATAAAAATTAAGTTATTCCGCGACTTAGAGGCCGTTGTCAGGCCATCTGCCGTTCTGGCATCCAATACATCATCTCTGTCGATTACGGCAATTGCAGCCGGCCTCAAGTATCCGAATCGCTTCGCTGGTTTTCATTTTTTCAACCCCGTCCCATTAATGAAGGTCGTTGAGGTAATTGGTGGTTTGCAAACAGTGCAGAGCACCATCGATGGGCTTTGTCAGTGCGCGCGCGATATGGGGCACACACCCGTGATTGCCCAAGACACACCTGGATTCATTGTTAATCACGCTGGGCGAGGCTATGGAACCGAAGCTTTGAAAATTGTGTCTGAAGGCGTAGCCGACTTCATCACTATCGATCGAATTTTGCGGGATCAAGCAGGATTCAAACTGGGTCCGTTTGAACTGATGGACCTTACTGGGCTTGATGTGTCGCACCCGGTGATGGAATCCATTTATCACCAGTATTTTGAAGAGTCTCGCTACCGTCCTAGTGTGATCACCACACAGCGTTTGGCAGGTGGCTTATTGGGACGAAAGTCGGGCCAAGGCTTTTACAACTACATTGACGGCGCAGTACAAATTGCACCTGAGCCCGCAGTACCCGTTGTCGAAGAAATGCCACCCGTGTGGCTTTCACCCCGCGCTGCACGCAGAGCAGAGTTATTACTGCTGCTCAAAAATTTGGGTGCAAAAATTGAAACTGGGCAATCTCCATCGCCTCAAGCACTCACACTGGTGGCACCACTGGGTTTTGACATAACAACCGTTGCAGTGGTGGAGCGGCTCGACCCCGCCAGGACCATTGGCATCGACATGCTGATAGATGATGCCGTAACCAAACGTCGCGTATTGGCTACCAATCCTGCCACTCGTATCGATATGCGTGACGCCGCACACGCTTTGTTTGCGCGTGACGGCAAGGCCGTAAGTGTGATCAAAGACAGTGGGGGGTTTATCACGCAACGTGTAGTAGCTACCGTCATCAACATTGCCAGCGATATTTGCCAGCAATCTATTTGCACGCCCAAAGATCTGGAAACCGCAGTGACACTTGGATTGGGTTACCCACAAGGCCCTCTGGCCATGGGCAACCTCTATGGTCCGACCAATGTACTGGAAGTTTTGTTCAATATGCAAACGGTGTACGGTGACCAACGATACCGCCCTAGCCCTTGGTTGCGTAGGCGTGGCGCCATCGGTTTAAGCCTGCTGCACGAAGAAGAATAGCCAGCAGACACGCAGGTGACAAAACCTGCATGCCACCATGGTCCTGAAGGTGACAATGCGAGTGTCACCAACGACAACTTCAGTCACCCAAAAGACAGGCCATGGACGAACCTATTCTTACCATCGAAGAACGCGCAGCGATCAATGCAGGTCGCTGGTTCTCTACTTTGTCGCCCTCGCTTAAACACGACATTCTTCGATGTGCCTATGTCAAACGCTACCGCGACGGAGATCTGATCACCGCACGCGGAGAACCACCCGAAGAATGGATCGCATGCGCCAAAGGCGCAGTGCGTGTGAGTTCCACCTCCATTTCTGGCAAACAAATTACGCTGACCTATGTCGAACCTGGCATCTGGTTTGGCGACGTTTCCATATTCGACGGCGACCGACGCACACACGACGCTTATGCGCATGGCGAAAGCACTATTTTGTGCGTCGCCAAAGCCGACTTCAAAAAGATTTTGACTCTGCATGTCGAGCTTTACGAAGCTCTCTTGAGGCTACATGCACGTCGGATTCGACAGCTTTATGGTTTGGTGGAGGATCTCAACACACTGCCTTTGCGCGCTCGACTGGCCAAACAGCTGCTGCATTTAGCCAGAAGCTACGGTGTGCCCTCTTTGAGCGACGGCAACGAAGTACGAATTGGTCTTCAATTAGCCCAAGAAGAGTTAGCTCAGTTGCTTGGCGCTTCGCGCCAACGGGTGAACCAAGAGCTCAAAGCTATGGAGCGCGAAGAAGCCATTCGCATCGAGCCTGGTGGCTTGGTTATTCGCAATCGCCCAGCTTTGATGCGGATCATTGACTCAGACGACTGATTAAGCGCAAAGCAAATCCTATATGAGTAATTTTGACCATTTCGTAGGCACAGGCTCAGTGTCCAACCAGCACGCCTTTGACAAAAGTGCATTGACGCTATGGTTGAGCAAAAATTTACCCAGTTTTGATGGGCCGTTGACTGTAGAGATGTTTAAAGGTGGGCAATCCAATCCCACCTACAAACTTGTCACACCCGGCAAAACCTATGTCATGCGCGCCAAGCCGGGGCCCGTAGCAAAGTTACTACCTTCGGCGCATGCCGTAGAACGCGAATTTGCCGTAATGGCGGGCTTGTATGGCACGGCGGTACCCGTACCAAAAATGCATTGCTTGTGTGAGGACGAATCAATCATCGGGCGGGCGTTCTATGTGATGGAGTACATGCAAGGACGAGTGATTTGGGATCAATCACTTCCGGGAATGAGTCGTGAACAGCGCGCATCCATTTATGACGAAATGAACCGCGTCATCGCCGCATTGCATACCGTTAAATTTGCTGAATGCGGCCTCAGTGCTTACGGCAAACCCGGCAACTACTTTGAGCGCCAAATTGGCCGTTGGAGCAAGCAATACATCGCATCGGTAACGACGCCGATTCCGGAGATGGACCAGCTAATGGACTGGCTTCCTAAAAATATTCCAGACATGGCCCGTGACGACAGCATGATCAGCATTGTTCACGGTGACTACAGACTGGACAACCTCATGTTCACCAATGATGAGTCAAAGGTCATTGCCGTTTTGGATTGGGAACTGTCCACTTTAGGTCACCCATTGGCCGACTTCAGTTACCACTGCATGGCGTGGCACATTCCACCAGGTGCATTTAGAGGCATTGGTGGATTGGATTTTGAGGCTTTAGGCATCCCCCTCGAAGACGACTATATCCGTCAATACTGCGACCGCACGGGGCTTGCTGAACCAAGTCAACTGAAGGCAGACTGGAATTTTTATATGGCCTACAACATGTTTCGCATAGCAGCCATTTTGCAGGGCATCGCCAAGCGTGTTCAAGCAGGTACCGCATCAAGTGCGCAAGCCGTCAGCTCTGCTGCAGGGGCGCGACCACTCGCAAAAATGGCTTGGTTATTTGCCCAGAAATCATAGGCGACCTGGCTAGACATACTCAACACGACACAACTGGAGACTCCATGGACTTTGACTATTCACCCAAGACCAAAGAACTACAAGCACGCCTGCTGACATTCATGGCTGACCATGTCTATCCGAGCGAGACGGCTTACCATGCCGAAATAGCAGCAAATACTGCACTTGGCAAGCGCTGGACACCTTTGCAAACCATCGAGAATTTAAAGCTCAAAGCGCAAGCTGCAGGCCTCTGGAATTTATTTTTGCCAGTTGATAGTGCAGAGGCATCCGGGTACCACGGTGCCGGGCTTACCAACCAAGAATACGCCCCACTTGCGGAAATTATGGGGCGCGTGATGTGGTCGAGCGAAATATTCAATTGCTCTGCGCCAGACACCGGCAACATGGAAACCATTGCCCGCTACGGGTCTGACGAAGACAAAGCACGATGGCTAAAACCACTGCTTGAGGGAAAAATTCGCTCCGCATTTGCCATGACCGAGCCCGACGTAGCGTCTAGCGATGCAACCAATATCGCGACCCGCATTGAACGCCAAGGTGACGAGTACATCATCAACGGTCGCAAATGGTGGACATCTGGGGCTGGCGACCCACGCTGTGCTGTTTACATCACCATGGGTAAAACGGACCCTGAAGCTGCGCGCCATTCGCAACAGAGTATGGTCCTAGTCCCAGCAAACACTCCAGGTATTACCATATTGCGACCGCTGAACGTATTTGGATATGACGACGCACCCCATGGTCACATGGAAGTGTTATTCGAAAACGTGCGCGTACCAGCAAGCAGCATTCTGCTGGGCGAAGGCAGAGGCTTTGAAATTGCACAAGGCCGCTTAGGTCCAGGCCGCATTCACCACTGCATGCGCCTGATCGGATTGGCTGAACGCGCTTTAGAACTCATGTGCAAACGCGCTTCAAACCGTGTTGCCTTTGGTAAGTCCGTAGCCGCGCAAACCGTTACCCAAGAACGCATAGCAGAGGCACGCTGCAAAATTGATATGGCTCGACTACTGACTCTTAAGGCAGCATGGATGATGGATGTTGGAGGCAACAAGTTTGCCAAGAATGAAATCGCTATGATCAAAGTTGTAGCACCCACTATGGCCTGCGATGTCATTGATTGGGCGATGCAAGTTCACGGTGGTGCAGGAATGTGTGACGATTTCCCTTTGGCATATTCTTACGCCAGCGCAAGAACGTTAAGGTTCGCAGATGGACCCGACGAAGTGCATCGCAATGCGATCGCTAAATTGGAATTAGGTAAATACGCCACAAACGTCAAACCCGTAGAAATACCAATTACGCGAGGTTGCTAAGGCAAATTACCAATCGGAAAAGAACTTGGGGACAGCACTATTAGCAACTGCCCAGCCCAGGCTTTACTTACTTGGGCTTAGGGGTCGTTACTTCCGACCAAAGCTCTGAAGTTGAAGTTGCCCCAAATCACCGGACGGTTTGACCTTCTGTTACGTGGTCACTGGATCCGATGATATCGATGTGTGATTGAGGTACTTTTAAA
>JBJOLD010000358.1:0-7207 GCA_046045765.1 Pseudomonadota bacterium
TTCAGGTAGGAGTACAGCATCCACACCATGATGGGCAGGTTAGACAGGGTGAACACAATCACTAGGCCGATGCGGGTGTCCAGCAGGCCACTGGTTTGCGCCATCACATACACGGGCACCAGCGCACCCACGGCGGGCATCATCTTGGTGGACAGCATCCACATCAAAATGTCTTTGGTGTATTTGCCCTTGAAGAAGGCCATGGCATAGGCCGCAGGAAAAGCCAGCGCCAGCCCCAACAAAGTAGAGGCCACGCTGGTAATCAGCGAGTTGGTGGCATACAGCAGGTAGTCACTTCGCTCTTGCACGATCTCGAAGTTCTCGAACGTGGGCGTGAAGAACACCAAGGGCGGCACCGAGATGGCTTGCAACTCGGTTTTGAACGAGGTCAGCACCAGCCAACCCAGTGGGAAGAACAGGACAAAAGTCACCGCCCAAGCGCACACGGTGCGCAACCATTGCAACCACGGAAAAGCTTTTTGTTGTGTCATGGGGTGCTCACTTGTCCAGGTTTTTGCCGACCATACGGATCAAAAAGACCGCAGCGATATTGGCCAATACGACAGCAAACATGGCGCCTGCAGAGGCCACACCGGCGTCAAAGTTCAGCAACGCTTGTTTGAAAATCAAGAACGCCACGTTAGTACTTGCGTCCCCTGGGCCGCCGCCGGTAGTGGTGTAAATCTCGGCAAACACGCTGAGCAAAAATATCATTTCAATCATCACCACAATGGCCACCGATCGGGCCAGGTGCGGCAGGTACAAGTAACGCAGCTGCTGCAGGTAATTGGCACCGTCCATGCGCGAGGCCTCTAGCTGCTCGCGGTTCATGCTTTGCAGCGAGGTAATAAAAATCAGCGTGGCAAACGGCAACCACTGCCATGACACGATGATGATCACACTGAACAAGGGCAAGTCCGTCAACCAGTCCACCGGCGTGGCACCAAAGAACTGCCACACCTGGGCCAGCACACCGTATATGGGGTTCATCATCATGTGTTTCCACAGCAGCGCATTGACCGTGGGCATGACAAAAAAGGGCGAGATCAACAAGATGCGCACCAGGCCACGGCCCAAGAAGGGTTCATCGATCAGTAGCGCTATCAGCGTGCCGCCAATCACCGTGATCACAATGACACTGCCCAGCAGCAAAAGTGTGTTCATCACCGCCGTGCCAAAGGACGGGTCGGTCATGAAATAAATGTAGTTTTCTAGCCCGACAAAACCCGTCACCTCGGGCTGCATCAGGTTGTAGTTGATGACCGAGAAATACAGGGTCATCACCAACGGCACGATCATCCACAAAAACAAGGCCACAACGGCCGGTGCCAACAGGGCACGGGGAATAAAGCGACTCATACAACCACCTCGGGAAAAAGGGCGCGCGAGGAACCCCGCGCGCCTGAAAGTCATCTACCGATAAGGTGGACTTACTTGTAGTAACCAGCCTTTTTCATTTCGCGCTCAGCGGCAATTTGCGAAGCCTTCAATGCGGCGTCCACCGTGGACTTGCCAGCCAAAGCTGCACTCATTTGCTGACCCACCGTAGCGCCAATTGCTTGGAACTCGGGGATAGCTGCGAACTGCACGCCAACGTAGGGGCTCTTGGGCAAGGTGCTGTCGTTGGGGTTAGCGGAATCGATAGCGGCTTTTTCAGCAGAAGCGAAAGACGCAGCCTTTTGGAACTCAGGATTGGCGTAAGTGCTCTTGCGAGTACCGGTAGGCACGTGGGCCCAGCCATTGGTCTTGGCCACCAACTCGATGTATTCCTTGGAAGTTGCCCAAGTTACAAACTTGCTGGCAGCGTCCACTTTCTTGGAGCCAGCTGGAATTGCCAGTGCCCATGCCCACAGCCAGTTGGCACCTTTGGGTGTCACAGCGGTTGGTGCCTGTGCAAAGGCGATTTTGTCAGCCACTTTGGACTGCTTGGGGTCGGTGATGAACGACGCTGCAATGGTGGCGTCAATCCACATACCGCACTTGCCTTCGTTGTACAGCGCCAAAATTTCGTTGAAGCTGTTGGCTGACGAGCCTGGAGGGCCGTAGTTCTTCAACAAATCAACGTAGAAGTTGATGGAGTCTTTCCAAGGCTTGCTTTCCAGTTGGGGTTTCCACTTCATGTCAAACCATTGGCCGCCGTTGGTGTTCACCAAGGTGGTCAAGAAAGCCATGTTGTCGCCCCAGCCTGGCTTGCCGCGCAAGCAGATGCCGTACACGCCGTTCTTGGGGTCGTGAATTTTGGCAGCCAGTGCCTTGATGTCGGTCCAGGTAGGCTTGTCTGCTACTTTGATGCCAGCCTTGTCAGCCAAGTCTTTGCGGTACATCAGCATGGAAGATTCGCCGTAGAAAGGCACGGCAAACATCTTGCCGTCCACGCTCAGGCCATTGCGCATCGCGGGCAGGATGTCGTCCGCGTCGTACTTGGCGTCGGTCTTGAGTTCTTGCAGCCAACCCTTTTTGCCCCAGATGGGCGTTTCGTACATGCCGATGGTCATCACGTCGAACTGGCCGCCTTTGGTGGCGATGTCGGTGGTGACGCGCTGACGCAAGACGCCTTCTTCCAGGGTGACCCATTTCAGAGTGATGCCGGGGTTGGCGGTTTCGAAGTTCTTGCTGAGCTTCTGCATTTCGATCATGTGGCCGTTATTGACTGTCGCAATAACAAGCTCTTCGGCGTGTGCGCTAATGCCGACCGCCGATGCCACCATCGCCGCAGCCAGTGCAACGCGAGTTTTGAGTTTCATAGGGATGTCTCCTGATAGGTTAGATTGAAATGCTCTGTTCAATGCTTTATTGCATCCAGCACTGACCTATGGAAGATACTGATTCGCTCGTGCATAAACGGTACGAGCAAGACACAATTCAATATTAAATTGCATCAGACACCTAGGATTTATACCTAGAATAGTCAAAAAAGTATGCTTTTAGAGCAACTCCATATGCAAACATGGATAGACACCCACTCCCAGACTCCCCCCAATACGCAGCACTATTGGAGGGTCTCAACCACCTTGACCAGCGCCCCCACCTTGGGCTCGCCACCGCTGTAAAAACCGTTGATCAGCCGCAGTTGCTGCTCAGGTCGGTCGATAGGTGATGTTCTGGCCAGCTCCGCGAAGCCCCCTTTGGGGTAAGTCACGGTACGAATTGCCCAGGGCTTGGCTGCATTACGGTCTTGGCCAGTGAGGGCACGAAAGCTACCCTCAGCCTCGCGCAGGCCCACGCGAGCTGACTGCAAGGCTTGCGCCGTTTTGGCACTGAATTGCAGCATGTAGGTGCGGTCTTGTGGGCCGGTGACCAGCGTCACCTCTAGCGCCTGCGCTTGGCCCTGCGCGTTTTGCACGGTGCCGTTGAAACGCGTGGAGGGCAAGCCGTTGAGGGTGGTGGCATCGGTGCGGCCTTGGGTGGGTTTGAGTACGGTACGAATGATGTCGGCGTGGCTCTTGCCCGCTTGCGGCGGCAACACACGCACGATCAACCCAGCGTCCCCTGCCACGTTAATGAGCGCCAACTGCTCGGCATCGTTACGCACCTGCCAGCCCTGTGGCGCAGTAAGGGCAATGCCCAAATCTTGGTGGTAAAAGTTGCGTCCCCTGGTGATGCCCTGCGCAGCGCTGTCACCAAACGACATACCTGCAATCACCTTCAAGTAGCGCGCACGGCCCTCGTCGGTGTAGCTGCCTTTGTACTGGTTAGCCAGTTGGGTAATGGTTTGCAAGCGCTGGTCGTTACTGGGGTGCGATGCGAGCCAGTCGCCCTGTGCAGGGGCCGCACGGCCCTGCTCTTTAGCCAAATCAGCGGCGAAACGCTCCTGGTTCTTGAGCACCGTAATCACGTCAATCATGTTGCGCGGGTCGTAGGTGGTGCGCGCCAGGTATTCAGCCCCCAGGCTGTCGGCCTGCAACTCTTGGTCGCGCCCGTACGAGGCGATATAGCCTGCCGCCACGGTTTGCGACACCTGCCCCGCCAACTGGCCAGCCCCCGCTACGCCATAGGCCTCAGCCACCGCACCCAAAATGCTGGCGGCAAACACGCCCAGCCCCGCGTTTTGCTGGCTGGTGGCGCGCTGCGCGCCGTGGCGGGCAGTAACGTGGCCAATCTCGTGGCCCACTACGCCAGCCAAATCAGCCTCGCTCTCCATGTAGGCCATGATGCCGCGCGTCACGTACACATAGCCACCAGGCAGTGCAAAGGCGTTGATCTCGGGGCTGTCCAGCACGGTAAAGTGCCACTGCAGTTGCTTGCGGTGGCTTTGCGCGGCCAGGCGCTGGCCCAGGTCGTTCACGTACTTTTGTACGGACGGGTTGGCGTATGCGCCGTATTCCTTGAGCACGTCTTGGTGGCCTTTGGCTCCTTGGGCAATCTCGGCCTCTTCGCTCATCACGGAGCGCTCTGCCTGGCCGGTAACCGGATTGACGATGGCGGAACCGCAGGCGGTGAGCAGCAGTGATGCAAGCAGGACGCTGGGAAGTTTGAATTGCATGGGTGTTGGCTCCGGTTCTGATGTCTGGGCATTTTAGGGAACGCGCCGCCTAGGTCTGTACGCCGCTGGCACTGGCACAGATGGTTCCGTTCGTGTCCTCCGCCCTTCGGGCTCCTCCTCTACCTCACTGCACCATCCGCACCACTGCCATCGGCAGCCAACGGTATTGGTGCGCAATGTCTTATTGAATCCCTGTTCAAGGCCAACAATGCATCAGACGCGGGGCGGCGTGGCGCTCAGCGCAGCGGCATAAAGAAGGAGCGAAGCGGGGGACAGCCGCGGAGCTGAGTGCCGCGCCGCCCTACGTCCCGCAGCAGCAATGGCTTGCAAAGGAAATAAGGTATCAAAAGTGCCCCTAGCGCCCTATGGTATTGCGCAAGCAGCTACAAAAATAATAGCATTTAAAGCACCCAACCCACCATCGCACAACCCCAGCCCCGATAATCGGGGCATGACTTCTTTCTCCTCTCTCTCCCTCTCTCCCGCCATGCTGGCCAACCTCACCCAGTTGGGCTACGAGGCCATGACTCCCATTCAGCAAGCCAGCCTGCCCGTAGCACTGGCGGGCAAGGACCTAATTGCCCAGGCCAAAACCGGCAGCGGCAAAACAGCAGCGTTTGCGTTGGCCCTGCTGACCAAGCTCAACCCTCGCTGGTTTTCGGTGCAGTCTCTCGTGCTGTGCCCCACGCGCGAGTTGGCCGACCAGGTCACGGTAGAAATTCGCCGCCTGGCCCGTGCTGCGGACAACATTAAGGTAGTGACCGTGTGTGGCGGTGTGCCACTGCGCGGCCAGCGCGCGTCACTGGAAAACGGCGCGCACATTGTGGTGGGCACACCAGGCCGGGTGATGGACCTGCTGGAGCGTGGCTACCTGTCGCTCGAGGGCCTGAACACCCTGGTGCTAGACGAGGCCGACCGCATGCTGGACATGGGCTTTTTTGCCGACATAGCCACCGTGGTGAAGCAAGCCCCAAAAGAGCGCCAAACTCTGCTTTTCTCGGCCACCTACCCCGAAGGTATTGAAAAACTGGCGCGCCAGTTCATGCGCGACCCGCAGCAAATCAAAATCGCGGCGCCGGTAGCTGAGAACACCATTGAACAACGCTTTTACGAGGTAGACCGCGCCAACCGGCTGGACACCGTAGGCATGTTGCTCAATCACTTTCGCCCTATCAGCACGATTGCGTTTTGCAACACGCGGGCGCAATGCAATGATCTGGTGGTGCTTTTGCAAGCCCAGGGCTTTAGCGCGCAGGTGCTGCATGGCGACCTGGAGCAGCGCGAGCGCGACCAGGTGCTGGCGCAGTTTGCCAACCGCAGCTGCTCGGTCCTGGTGGCTACCGACGTGGCATCACGCGGGCTGGACATCTCCCAGCTCGAAGCCGTGATTAACGTGGACATCACCCCCGACCCCGAAGTGCACGTGCACCGCATTGGCCGCACGGGGCGCGCGGGCGAATCGGGCTTGGCGCTCAGCCTGGCCAGCATGAACGAGATGGGCGCGGTAGGGAAAATTGAGCAATACCAAAACGCACCGTCAGTCTGGTTCAAACGCGATGAGCTGCTGCCCACAGGCAAAGGGCGCCTGCTACCGCCTATGGTGACGCTGCAACTGCTAGGTGGTCGCAAAGAAAAAATTCGCCCCGGCGACGTGCTGGGCGCACTCACCAGCACCGAAGGCGGCGAGGCCTACACCCGCGAGCAGATTGGCAAGATTCAGGTCACCGAATTTTGTACATTTGTGGCCGTGGCACGTAACGTGGCCGAGGCCGCATGCGACAAGCTCAACTTCGGCAAGGTCAAAGGCAAAAGCGTCAAAGTGCGCATGCTTTAAAAACGCAGGGGAGCGCGTCGATAATGCGCCGATGCGACCTCTTTACCGTGAATTCACCACCCAAGCGCAGATTGACGCGCAGTACAACCCCTCGTTGGCCCTGCCCGCAGGCAGTGCGCCGGGGCAGTACTACGCAGCGCAAGCGCTCAAGGCTAGAGCCACCCTGCGCTGCACGCTGGATGTGCCCTACGGCCCCACGCTTGACGAGACACTGGATATCTTCCCTGCCGACGTGCCCAACGCCCCGGTGTTTGTATTTCTCCACGGCGGCTACTGGCGGGCTTTTTCTTCCAAAGATTTCAGCGGCGTAGCACTGGGCTTGCAGCCCTTGGGCATTACCACCGTGGTGGTGAACTACGCACTCTGCCCCGGTGTATCCATCGACGAGATCACCCGCCAAGTACGCGCCGCCACCGCATGGACGCTGCGCAACATCGGCCAGTACGGCGGCGACCCCACCCGCGTGGGCGTGGGCGGCCACTCTGCTGGCGGTCATCTCACGGCCATGTGCTTGCAAACCCCGTGGGAACAAGACTACGGCTTGGCGCAAGACCCGCTGAAGTGTGCGCTGCTGTTCAGCGGCCTGTACGACATTGCGCCGCTTCGCTACAGTTACCTGCAACCGCAGATTCAACTGGACGACGGCATCATCTGCCGCAACTCACCGGCCTTCATGACCAGACCCTGCAATACGTCCGCATGGATTACCTGGGGTGGTAACGAATCGACGGAATTTGCGCGGCAAGCGGAGATTTTTGATGCTGCGTGGCGAGCCCATGGCAATACCGCTGAGCTGCGGCCCATTGCAGGCGCAGACCATTTCAGCGTGATTCATGGGCTGGAAGACCCGCAGAGCGAAGTGACGCAGTGGTTGGCACGCCAATTGGACG
>JBJOLD010000368.1:0-3404 GCA_046045765.1 Pseudomonadota bacterium
TTTAAAACCAGCATGGCTTTTGAAGCGGCAACAGATTTGGTTTTCAAAGGTCTTGCGCAGCCTAGCGGCTACACCGAGCCGCTGTTACATGCTTGGCGGTTGAAAGTGAAGGCGGCGTAAAGACGGCTTCTTGGGTAGTGGAAAAAAGTCTACCCAATTTTATCGCCCCCTCCCGATTCACCGACCCTGTTGCAGCGTTAGCGCAAGTTATGCGCATTTATGACAGCAGCATTGCACACCTGCGTCAAGCCATGGCCCGCTTTGTTGCGCTGGTTCAAAATTCAGGCACCGGCCAGCCGAAGCCGGCACTTTTCAGCCATTCGTTGAGCGACTTTGTCGTGCGGAAATTCCGCCAGTAAAGCTCCGTAGTGCTGCAACGCCACCGAAAAATTATTACGTAAGTATTCTGCATGGGCAGTGCCAGTCAAGTCACAGCGTCGGATGTCGGCATCCGAGGCACCGACCTCGGCGTCGCCATCGCGGATGCCCAGTAATTCGTACACCACAATTTCGGTGCTGTGGCCCTTGATGGCCACAGTGTCAATGGGGCGCAGCCATAGGCGATCGCCGACCTCGCGAAACACCATGTGGCTCACGCACACCGATGTTCCCAGCTCTTTGTTGATGCCTTCAAGCCGGGATGCAATGTTGACCCCATCACCCATAACGGTGTAGCTCATGCGGTCGGTGGTGCCGACATTCCCCACAAGAACCGCATCGGAGTGGATACCAATGCGTACTTTCAGATGCGGCAGCTTACCCAACTCCCATGCTTGGTTTAGCACTGCCATGCGGCGCTGGGCGCGCACGGCTGCCACACACGCGTGATACGGGTGAGCTTCGATGGGGTTGGGCGCGCCCCAGAACGCCATGACCGCATCACCAATGTATTTATCTATCGTCCCTTGAGAGGCCTCGATAGCGGCATTCAAGGTAGCAAAGTAGGTTGAAACCTGTGTCAACAATTGCAGCGACGGTTCGGTTTCCGACAGGTGGGTAAACCCCTCAATGTCAGCAAAAAAAAGGGTTAGGTACTTGCTTTCCATTCCCAACTTGCTGCCGTGCCCGGTGGCAATCAGTTGCTGCACCAGCTCACGCGGTACATAAGCCGTAAAGGAGCGCAAGGTTTCAGTGAGCAATTGCACCGCCCGCGAAAGGTGCCTGATCTCGGTAACGCTCGACTGGACAGGCGACGTTTCATCAAACTTAAACCGGCGTATGCGTGACACATCTCGGGCCAGTTGCTCAATCGGGCGTGACAAAGTTCGTGAGAGGTAATAGATCAACGCCAATTGCAAAGCAAACACTATGACACCCAGCACGAGCAAGCGCTGGTTGGTCTGTTTGAGGTCACCCACAAAGTCATCGGTCGGGGTGAGTATGAGCACTTCCCAAGGTTTACCAAAGTCTTTGGGGAATGGCGAAAACGACGCGATGTACTCGGTGGGGTTGCTGCCAACTACAAACTTGAGTCGATCCTGGCGTGTTTTCAGGCGCTCGGCCAAAGCGGCCAACACGCGCTCGTCATCCAGCTTATTTAGGCGATTCTGCGCAAGCCCGCCACCATGCTGTGCCCCACCCTGCGATGGATCGGGATGGGCGATGATGCCGCCTGACTCGTCTGCCACGATAGTGAGGCTATTGGGTGTAACCCGGTTGCTGGCCAGATACTTCGACAAAGCTTGCAAGGTCAGGTCTACACCGAATACTCCGACAAAACGGCCATTGCTCACAATGGGTGCAGTAATGGTGATGCCGAGCATGCCGGAGCTGGCGAAAGGGTACACATCCGACACGAGCAGGCCTTTTTGCTTGGAGGCGTTTTGGTACCAGGAACGCGCACGAGGATCAAAACTGGCTGGCCCAGCATCCTCGTTTAACACATGGCCCCACTGCGCGTGAAAACGGTAGGCATCAACCAAGGGGGCTGCCTTACCCGCCTTTCTAGCGTCAATGAACCGGTCAATGATCTTTGTGCCCGACGGAATAGGTTTGTTAAATACGGGTTTATCCTGGAACGCGCGGCGCACATGACGAAAACTTCCGTCCTCGTAGGCAGCATACGCTGAATGAACGGATTCGCTGGAGGCGACCATTTCGTAAAGATAGCTCGCAGAGGAAGCTTCGCGAAAGTGGTCGGGGCTTGCCTGCATCAGGGCTGCAGCAACTTTAACGGAGTTGACAATTGGTGTGAGGAGCTGCTCTGTGCTGCGCATGGTTGCAGGCACTGACTTTTCTATGAACTGATTGGACTGTGTTTCCATGACCTTCACATTGGCCTGGTACGTAACAGCCATGAAAACCACCATGAATGGAAGGGTGAAAAATACAAAAATCAGGCTAATGGTGAGTTGCAGCCTGATGCCCCGATGCAAAAACTTGGGGAAAAACTGCTTCATGAAACCACCTTCTGTACGCTTTGCTATTGCTCAAACTTTTCGTGAGCCTGAAATGGTGTTCTGCACGGCCACCATGTGCGGCTTGCCACTGGTGCTCAGCGAACTTGTTTATTCTCAATTATGCATCGCACACATAGAGCCCCGATTAATACGGTAAGGAGAAAAATAAATGTATGCTTCAAACCTTAAAGCAGTTCCTTTCTGTTTTAAAAAGGGGCCATACGTGCTGACTGTGTAAATATTATTGAAACCGCCAATATGAAAAAATCCGTTCTATCCATTGCGATAGCGCTTACAGCCATCGGTGCACAAGCGCAATCCCAACTTAACATCATTTGCTCGGTACAAGCGGACTGGTGTAACAAAGTTGGCACCGCCTATGAGCGCACTTCTGGCACCAAGGTCAACATCACCTTGAAGGGTTCGGGCGATGCGGTGAAGCAGTTAATGACGGAAAAAGACGACCCCAAAGTTGACCTATGGTTTGGTGGCACCGGTGATCCTCATTTGCAAGCTGCCGAGGACGGGCTAACACTGGAATACAAATCACCCAATCTTTCCAAACTGCGTAAGTGGGCGAGAGAGCAAGCCAAGCGATCCAATTACAAAACTGTAGGCATTTACTCCGGTGCGTTGGGCTTTGCGTACAACGTTGATTTGCTTGAATTGAAAAATCTGCCAGCACCCAAGACGTGGGCAGATTTACTCAAGCCGGCCTACCAAGGTGAAATATTGATGGCCAACCCTGCCTCAAGCGGCACGGCATACACCATGGTGGCAACCCTGGTACAGCTCATGGGTGAAGAACAAGCCTTTGAATACATGAAGCAACTTCACAAAAATATCAACCAGTACACCCGCACTGGAACAGGTCCGATCAAGGCGGTGGCACGGGGTGAGGCCTTGGTATCAATCAGTTTTGTGCATGATGGGCCAGGCGAAAAAATGGATGGTTACCCCGTTGAGACTACTACTCCAGCTGAAGGCACAGGCGCTGAAATTGGC
>JBJOLD010000019.1:0-3915 GCA_046045765.1 Pseudomonadota bacterium
CGGGGTGTTGAAGCTGAGATTGGTTTCTGAAAAATCTGACTTGGGCACAAACTCAGTACCCAGCAGTGGCACCATAAACAAACTGATGACAAAAATAGCCACAGCGACCAGCACAGTGGCAAGTTTGTGACCTAATGCCCAGCGCAAAATGGTCTGGTAACCATCGGCCAACGATTCTGTGGCTTGATCGAACCACCCCGTTATACGGCCAATGGTTTTGTCGTAAAGGGTCACAGGTGCTTGGTGCTTGCCATGCGATTCAATACTGGGGTCGTGCCAGATGCTCGACAGCATGGGGTCCAGCGTGAAGCTGACAAACATAGATATCAAGACCGCTGCCACGATGGTGATGCCAAACTCGTGGAAAAACTTACCAATAATGCCGCCCATAAAGCCAATGGGCATAAAAACCGCCACGATGGATAGCGTGGTGGCCAGCACGGCAAGACCAATTTCTTGGGTTCCATCCAGCGATGCTTGGTACGCTGTTTTGCCCATCTGCACATGGCGAACAATGTTTTCGCGCACCACAATGGCATCGTCAATTAACAAGCCCACACACAAGCTCAGCGCCATTAAGGTAATCATGTTGATGGTGAAGCCAAACATGTTCATAAACAAGAAGGTGCCTATCAGCGCGATGGGCAAGGTCAGGCCGGTAATGACGGTAGACCGCCACGAGTTCAGAAACAAAAACACAATCAACACCGTGAGGGCTGCGCCTTCTATCAAAGTGCGGCGCACGTTTTCTACCGACACCCGAATTTGGCGTGATCCGTCAGTAATTTGCTCTAGCCGCACGCCAGGGGGCAACTGCTTTTGCATCTCTGCCAATGTTTTTATTAAGCCATCCACCACCGCGATGGTGTTTTCGTCTTGCGACTTTTGTACGTTCATCAGCAGGGTGCGTTGGCCGTTGTAAAGCGCCAATGTTTCTACTTCTTGTGCGCCATCGGCAACACGGGCTACTTGGTCTACGCGCACGGCAGCGCCATTCTTGCGGGCCACAATAATCTTGCCAAAGTCTTCAGGACGCTGCATGCGGGCGGCAATCTGAATCACACGCTCTTGCTCCAGCGAGCGGATGCTGCCCACCGGCAAATCTTGGTTTTCGTTGCGCACCGCTGACACGACTTGATCGGGTGTGATGCCAAATGACTCTAGTGCTTTGGGGTCGAGATAAATGTTGATTTCACGCTTGGTGCCGCCCACCAAGGTGACAGAGCCTACGCCGCGCACATTCTCCAGCTTGCGCTTAAAGTTTTGCTCAGCCCAGTTGGTTAGTTCTACCGGGCTCAATGCCTTGCTGTCTGCAGCGTTGACGTCCGGTAACACGGCCACGGACCAAATGGCACGGGCAGACGGGTCAAAGAGCAGCACGCGTGGCTCTTTCACTTCGGTGCGCAATAGCGGTTTGACGGCGGCTACTTTTTCGCGTACGTCGTCTGCAGCTTTGCGCCCGTCAATGTGCAAGCCAAACTCAATGACGACGACACTTTGACCTTCATAGCTGCGTGACGTGAGAGCATTGATACCTGCAATAGAGTTAACGCCTTCTTCAATTTTTTTGGAAACCTCGCTCTCCACAATTTCAGGCGATGCGCCTGGGTAGTCCGAAATCACAACCACCACGGGGAAGTCGATATTGGGAAACTGGTCGACCTGCAGGCGCTGCAGGGAAAACAAGCCCAAAACCACCAGGGCTAGCATGACCATGGTGGCAAAAACTGGGTTTTGTAGACTAACGCGTGTAAACCACATTTATTGCTTACCTTGTTTGCGTTTGATTTGCGTGCCTTCGCGTACCAGTCCAGCCGTGCCACTCAGAATTTCACTGCCTTCTGCAACGCCGCTTACTGCTACCATGGTTTGCCCCATGGCTTCGCCGCGAGCACCCAGGGTCACGGGCACGTGCATCAGTTGCCCATCTTTAAGCCACTGCACATAAGGTAGTGGCTTATCAGTACGCACTGCGCTCAGGGGGACAGCCAACGACTCGGCTGTGCCGGTTGCCAATGTGCCTTGGGCAAACAGACCTTGCCGCAGTCCGGGGTTGCCTGCGATAGACAAATACACCAATACGGCCCGGCTGCCTGATACAGCGGTCGGGTTGATTCGAACCACTTTTGCAACGAGGGGTTTGGCTGCGCCCTCAACAGTCAGCTGCGCCTGTTGCCCTACTTTGACGGTCATAGAGTCCGCTGCATTTAGGCTGGCCTCTAGTTCCAGACGGCTGGCGTCCACAATTTCTATCACCTTGGCATCGATGGCTATGCGCTCACCGGGTTGGGCCAGACGTTGGGATACCTGGCCAGAAATGGGGGCTCGCAGCACGGTGTCGTCAAGCGCTTTTGTAGCTACGTCCGCACCCGCAAGTGCCGCTTGGTAATTGGCCTGCGCCGCGGCCAATGAGGCCAGCGAAGTATCAAGCGCCGTTTTGGAAATGAAGCCTTGGTCGACCAGTGATCGGTTGTTGTCAAAGCTACGTTGGGCGATGTCAATTTGCGCTTTGGCGCTTTCGGCTTGTTGTTGCGCTTGGCGCACACGCGCTTGGTATTCGGTGGAGTCCACTTTGGCAATGACCTGTCCGGCTCGGACAAAATCTCCCTCACGCACCGTCAGGCTCTGTAACTCACCGGCAACTCGGGCTTTGACAAAGGCAGAGTTCACTGCTTTCAGAGAGCCAGATATGTCTAAGCCTTGCGACATCTGTGAGCGTTTGACGGCGACTACATCAGTGGCAGTGAGCTCCAAACTGGCTTGCTTCTTTAGGGTCGTCTGCTGGGCTTCAAGTGCCTCTTTAGTCGCCTTTCTCGCTGACAGGGCCCGCAGTGCACCTCCAACCAGAGCCACAATCACCGCGGCGATAACAATCCATTTAATCCAGCGTTTCATGTTGGTTGCGTGTAGAAATTAAGAGGTAAGTGTTAGGCGCGCTGAGCACAACCCGTGCAGCAAAGTGTCGACCTGCATAGCAATGTACTCAAGTGGGTCCAATTTTGCTTGGGGGTCAGACCATTGGCCCGGAGCGTGCTGTGCCATCGATAGAAACAACATGGGTGCCAGTACCAAGTAGGCCGCATATTTCATATTCACATTGCGAAACTCACCGCTGGAAATGCCACGTTGCAGAATGCGGCGAATTAGTTCGTCACCAGGGCGTATTACTTCGGTGTCGTAAAAATTGGCGAGTTCCGGAAAATTCAGCCCCTCGCTCATCATTAGCTTCGAAATGCCCGACGCCTTGGTAGAGCCTACGCGTTCCCACCAACTGGCCATGCAATAGCGCAATAATTCAGCGCTGCTGCCTCGGTAATGCTGCAGTTCGTCGCTCCATTCCGAAAATCTTCCCGAGATGTTTTCGCGCACCACTGCTTTGAAAAGTTCTTCTTTACTAGGAAAGTACAAAAATAAGGTGCCCTTAGACACACCTGCCAATTTGGCAACTTCTTCCACACGTGTAGCGGCATAACCCTTCTCTACAAATAGCGACAGCGCAGCAGCTAGAAGCTCGCCGGGGCGGGCTTCTTTGCGGCGTTCGCGCTTGGCCCGGACGTGGGCGGCTAATTCGCACAATGTGATGGTGGCCATAAAAATTACTGACTGATTGGTTATTAGTGTAGCTTTGTTGATGGCATATTGTCAATGAGTGCAAAGCCCTCAGCACTGCTTCACGGTGTTCTGGCCGTAAGATCACTCCCAACTTGTTTCTTGAAATTGTTATTTAATACGGAGTTATCGCATGTCAGAAACTTTGCGCACGATCACCTTGGGTGGGGGTTGTTTTTGGTGCACCGAAGCAGTTTTTGTCCAGGTGCGCGGCGTGTTGGATGTGGAGTCTGGGTATTGCAACGGCCGAATGCTACAGCCTAGTTACGAAGACGTGTGTACCGGCACCACCGGCCATAACGAAGT
>JBJOLD010000037.1:0-6290 GCA_046045765.1 Pseudomonadota bacterium
CTGTGTGAGGCAGTCGGTGTACAGCCAAATTGGCCCCAGGTATTGCGCGAGCTCACACGAATCGCCTCAGTAGAACCAAACCGGTTGGCCATCAACTGAAAATGAATAAATCAGGACCGACCACGTACGACCGCAATGAAAGCATGTCGCTTTGACACAAAAATCGGCTCTATCCTATTGTGAAAGGCTTACCCAGCAGGTAGCTTTCAACCTTAAAGGATGTAGAGAAAGCCATTCAGGGATGGCAATTAGCTATAGTTTTTATAGCTTCTTACGCATGCTCCACGTGGGGCGGAGGCCTATTTTTGCCCGCGAAGCTCATCCACCCGATTGGCAATCGCTCCTACATCAACCAAGTCTTCCGCGTGTACCAGATAGCATTCAAGGTCGGCCACAGCCTGCTCGGTGTTGCCCAACTCAGCATGGGCCAGACCACGATCGCGGTATTCGGACCATGACTCGGGCAGCAGAATAATCAGCCGCTGCTGAATCGCCAACATGCGGCCCCAGTCTTCTTGCGTGCGGTAAATTTCTTTCAGGTTGCGCAGCATGCGCGCCATGATGTCGCGGGGTGGCAGTGTTTGCAGGTACAGACCCAGCGGCACTTCAAACTCATCGACCGAGCCGCTGCGCCTGCGAAACGGCTCTAGCCGCTCAGCCAAATCCTCGCGGCTGAGTGATTGACCACTCAAAGGATCGATCACCGCCTGCCCCATGGGTAAGTTCACCTTAACCATGAAGTGCCCAGGAAAACCCACGCCGTGCACAGACAAGCCTAGCCCCTGGGCCAGCTCCATCCACACCACGGCCACCGAAATAGGAATGCCACGGCGAGTGCGCAGCAGCACGTGGATGAAACTGTTCTCGGGATCGTAATAGTCGTTGACATTGCCGCCGAACCCCAGGTCACGAAAGAAAAACTGGTTCAGCACGCGCAGTTTGTGCAGCGGCCCGGCATCATCAGGCAAACGCCTGCGCACGCGGGCCAGTATCTGGTCCACCTCGTCCAATACGGACTGAATATCCAGGTCGGGGTATTCGTCTTGTGCCAGGCTCACCGCCGCTTCAAACAGCACAAAGTCAGCATCGCTTTGCACCAACGTGGCAAAGTAATCTAGCGGTGTGGGGGCTAAATACGACAAGTCCATACGGTAGCTCTTGTGCCCCCCATCTATCGACGAAGAAACTGCCGCAGGTTCAGGCCCGCGGCCCACACCGCGCCCAAATACACCGCAGCGGCACCCACCATCAGCATAGCCAGCAAACCGATGCGCTTGAGGCTTTCGCTGCGCAGGTCGATCCACGCAAACGCCTGCGCTGCCCACAGCAAATAAATGACGAGCAACGCGCTGCCAGCCAGCACTTGCATGACAAACAAGCCCCAGCCAGGCTCGGGCCTATACGTGTTGCGCATCAGCAAGCCCACCAGCAACCAGGTAGCGTTAATCAACGCACCCAGACCAATCGACAACGACAGACCGGCGTGCTGAAACAGTGGCACAAAAGCAGTGTTCATCAGCTGCGTGAGCACCAGCACCACGATGGCAATGCGCACCGGGGTTTTGATGTCTTGGCTGGCGTAGTAGCCCGGCGCCAGCACCTTGATGGCCACAATGCCCACCAAGCCAGCGCCCCACCCCATCAATGCTGTGGTGGTTTGCTGCACGTCAAATTCGGTAAACGCGCCGTAGTGGTACAGCACGGCCACCAAGGGCTTTGCAAAGATAAGCAAACCCACTGCGCAGGGCACCGACATCAGCACCACGATGCGCAGGCCCCAGTCGAGCAAAGCCGAATACTTGGCGGCGTCACCTGAAGCCTTGGCTCCGGCCAACTGAGGCATCAGCACCACGCCCAGGGCAACACCCAGCATGGCGGTGGGAAATTCCATCAGTCGGTCGGCATAGGTCAGCCAGCTTACGCTGCCGGTGGGCAGGTGCGAGGCAATTTGGGTGTTAATTAGCAGCGATATTTGGGCCACGCTCACGCCCAGCAATGCGGGCAGCATGAGTTTGGCAATGCGCTGCGTGCCGGGGTCGCGCCAAGCGTCTTTTAAGGCGCTCCAATTCAACCCAATGCGGGGCAACAGACCCAGCTTTTTGAGCGCCGGGATTTGTACAAGCAGTTGCAGTAAGCCTCCGATCATCACGCCCACGCCCATGGCATAAATGGGTTCAATGCCCTTGGTTTTGAACCAGGGCGCCAGCAACCAGGCGGCTGAGATCATGGCCACATTCAGCAACACGGGTGTTGCAGCGGGCACGGCAAAACGCTTCCAAGTATTCAGCACGCCCGACGACAGCGCAACCATGGACATGAAACCGATGTAGGGGAACATGAACCGCGTCATAAAAACAGCAGCATCAAACCCGCGCGGGTCTTTTTGCATGCCACTGGCCATAGCCCAAACCATCAGCGGCGAAGCAATCACCCCCACAGCACACGTGACCACCAAGACCCAGGCCAACACAGTAGCCACCCGGCTGACCAATACAGCCGTAGCCTCATCGCCGTTTTGGGCCCTGCTGCCGGCCAACACAGGCACAAAAGCCTGGCTGAAAGCACCTTCGGCAAACAAACGACGAAACAGGTTGGGAATGCGAAACGCCACGTTGAAGGCGTCGGTCATGGCACTGGCGCCAAAGGTGGAGGCCACTAACAATTCACGCACCAAGCCGGTGATGCGTGACAGCAGGGTCCACAAAGAGACAGTAGAAGCAGATTTAAGGAGGCTCACGTCGCAAGTGTACTTGTGTGCAGGACTGCTACAATAGTGGGCTTTGCTGACAACATCCTCAAACACAAGGAACTATACAAATGGCATCTGGAAAACCCAAGAAAAAGAACCCGCGCCTGGCGTCGGGCCGTAAACGCGTCCGCCAGGACGTCAAAATTAATGCAGCAAACACATCCTTGCGTTCCAAATACCGCACTGCGGTAAAGAATGTTGAAAAGGCTGTGATTGCTGGCGACAAGACCAAGGCAGCTGAACTCTTCGCGAAGATGCAAGCCGTTGTGGACACTGTTGCCGACAAAGGCATTTTCCACAAAAACAAAGCAGCACGCGACAAGAGCCGTTTGGCTACCAAGGTGAAAGCCTTGGCACTTGCAGCGTAATACCGCGGCTTAATTACTTAAGCAAAAAAAGCACGCGTAGGGCCCTCAAAACACCCCGCGCGCCGTTTTAGTGGGTGCGCTGTCAGCAAAGCAAAAAAGCCGTTCAATTGAACGGCTTTTTTGTTGCTGCTTATTTTGCGATTCAACAGTTTTCAGGTTCAGGTCAGGGTTTGGGTGCGCGCTCAGGCACTATGGGCGGCGTATCACTCACCTGCAAGTCATTGTCTTTGGCAAAGTTGACGCAAAAATCCCATGCCATTACGTCGTAATCGCGCAAATCGCTGTGGATGATGACGCATTTTGTTTGACCGATAGAAGTGGGAACGCACCAAGGCGAGTAGCCCAAATGGCTGCCGGGTTGGGGGCCACCGGGGCGAAATTGACTCATGACACCAGCCAAACGCTCAGCCCAATCACTTGGGCGAAACGTCTTACCTTGGTTGGTAATGCCCAGGATGTAACGTTCTTTGGAGGGGGTGGTTGCCATCAATTGGATTCGAGTGCTGCGCTGCAACAGAATTCTAACTGAGGGTGGAAAGCCCTAAAATCACCGATCAACGGCCCACCGGCAAAAGCTGGCGTTGGGCCGCCTTGTTTTGTGCCACACATGGAGCTTTGCATGACTGCCGCCTCGTCCACACCTGCCGTATCCGCACCGCCATCGTCACCCCACGTGATGAACACCTATGGCCGCCTGCCCATTGCCCTGAGCCATGGCCAAGGTTGCCGTGTGTGGGATACCAATGGCCGCGAGTACCTGGACGCGCTGGGCGGCATTGCGGTCAACACCCTGGGGCATAACCACCCCAAGCTGGTGCCCGCGCTGCAAGACCAAATCAGCAAGCTGATCCACACCTCCAACTACTACCACGTGCCCAACCAAGAAGTGCTGGCACAGATGCTGGTGGAACGCTCTGGCTTGACCAATGTGTTTTTCTGCTCTACCGGGCTGGAAGCCAATGAAGCCGCACTCAAGCTGGCCCGCAAATTTGGCCACGATAAAGGCATTGAACGCCCTGAGATCGTGGTCTATGAAAAAGCCTTCCATGGCCGCAGCATTGCCACACTCAGCGCCACCGGCAACCCCAAGGTGCAGGCGGGCTTTGGCCCGCTGGTGGAGGGTTTTATCCGCGTGCCCATCAACAACATCGAGCAGCTCAAAGCGGCGACGCAGGGCAACCCCAATGTGGTGGCTGTGTTCTTTGAAGCCATCCAGGGCGAAGGTGGCGTGAATCCTATGCACATGGACTACCTGCGCGACGTGCGCGCCCTGTGCGACCAGCAAGATTGGTTGCTAATGATTGACGAAGTGCAGTGCGGTATGGGCCGCACCGGAAAGTGGTTTGCCCACCAGTGGGCGGGCATCAAGCCTGACGTGATGCCCCTGGCCAAAGGCCTGGGATCGGGTGTGCCGATTGGCGCGGTGGTGGCGGGGCCCAGGGCAGCCAATATCTTCCAACCCGGCAACCACGGCACTACCTTTGGCGGCAACCCCTTGGCCACCCGCGCAGGAGTAGAAACCATCCGCATCATGGAAGAAGAAGGCTTGTTGGCCAACGCAGCCACTGTGGGCGCGCACTTGAAAGCTGGCTTGGAAAAAGCGCTATCTGCTGAAATTGCCACTGGCAGCGTGAAAGAAATCCGCGGCATGGGCCTAATGCTGGGCATTGATCTGGCCAAGCCCTGCGGCGCGCTGGTGCAACGCGCCGCAGACGCGGGCCTGCTGATCAGCGTTACTGCCGATACCGTCATCCGCTTGGTACCACCACTGATTTTGACGACCACCGAGGCCGATGAAATTATTGCGATTTTGGTGCCACTGATCAGTGCACTGATCAAGGAAGCCGCATGAGCGCGAAGCCAACAAAGCTGGCTGGCAATGCCATTGCCAGCACCCTGCCCAAGGGCGCGCCACCGGTGCGCCACTATTTGCAATTTACCGACTTCACGGCAGATGAGTACACCTACCTGCTGGGCCGCGCTGCGCTAATCAAAAAGAAGTTTAAAAACTTTGAGAAGCACCA
This sequence comes from Pseudomonadota bacterium, assembly GCA_046045765.1. Classification (GTDB taxonomy): domain Bacteria; phylum Pseudomonadota; class Gammaproteobacteria; order Burkholderiales; family Burkholderiaceae_C; genus Allorhodoferax. The sequence continues at coordinate 5,142 of JBJOLD010000037.1, forward strand.
CCCGCTAGAAGACCGCACGCTGGCCATGATTTTCGAGAAAGCTTCAACGCGTACCCGCGTGAGCTTTGAAGCGGGCATGTACCAGTTGGGCGGCAGCGTAGTGCACTTGACCACCGGCGACAGCCAGCTGGGCCGGTCTGAGCCGATTGAAGACAGTGCCAAAGTCATCAGCCGCATGACGGACATTGTGATGATCCGCACCTACGAGCAGACCAAGCTCGAAGCTTTTGCCGCCAACTCGCGCGTCCCGGTGATTAACGGACTGACCAACGAGTTTCACCCTTGCCAGATTCTGGCGGACATCTTCACCTACATTGAGCACCGCGGCCCGATTCAGGGCAAGACCGTGGCCTGGGTGGGGGATGGCAACAACATGGCAAATACCTGGCTGCAAGCGGCTGCGTTGCTGGGCTTTCACCTGCGCGTGAGCACGCCCAGCGGCTACGAAGTGAATGAAGAAACGGCCGCCGCCCCAATGCAGACAGGTGTAGGCAGCTATAAAACCTATAGCAACCCACTAGACGCCTGCCGTGGTGCCGACTTGGTCACTACCGACGTATGGACCAGCATGGGCTATGAAGCCGAGAACGAAGTGCGCCGCAAAGCGTTTGCCGCCTGGTGTGTGAACGGCGAAATGATGGGCCTAGCTGCACCGGACGCCCTGTTCATGCACTGCCTACCCGCCCACCGGGGTGAAGAGGTAGAGGCCGAGGTGATTGATGGCCCGCAAAGCGTGGTGTGGGACGAAGCAGAAAACCGCATGCACGTGCAAAAAGCGCTATTGGAATACCTGCTACTGGGACAACTCTAGCCATGAGCGCGTGCACCACCTGTGGAGCCTGCTGCGCGTGCTTTCGCGTGGACTTCTCGGTGCACGAATTGGACGATATGGGTGGCCAGGTTCCCAGTGGATTGACCGTTAGCGTGACCGACAGCATGGCGCGCATGCGCGGGACCGACCACCTTCCTGTGCGCTGCGCTGCGCTCACAGGAAAAGTGGGCAGCACCGTTGGATGCGGCATTTACGAATGGCGCCCCTCCCCCTGCCACGAGTTGCAAGAAGGCAGCGACGCCTGCAACCGCGCGCGCAACCGCCACGCCTTGAACTCGCTTTAGCAAGAACCACCATGATCACCTACCAAGACTGCC
>JBJOLD010000095.1:0-5664 GCA_046045765.1 Pseudomonadota bacterium
TCCATGGGCACCGTTGCAGGCAAAGAGTTACTGGTACCCACCGGCAAAGAGGGGCCTATGCTACCCCACCTTCAAGACTGGGTCACCGCGCAATTGAAGGCCAAAAAACCTGTAAAAGACGTAAGCAACTTGGTACTGGTGAAAGGCATCAAGCAATGGGCTGCGTTTGACGGAAAATCCGGCGGCAAAGTTATCCGCACGGTGTTCAAAATTACTTAGTCGTCCTCGTTGGCTGCAATGCCGGGAAACAACACTTCGGTATAGCCAAACTGTGCAAAATCGCGCACGCGCATGGGGTACAGCTTGCCCCACAGGTGATCGCACTCATGCTGCACCACCCGGGCGTGAAAACCGCTCACGGTGCGGTCTATGGGGTCGCCGTATCGGTCAAACCCGGTGTAGCGAATATGCGCCCAGCGGGGCACCACACCACGCAAGCCAGGCACCGACAAACAGCCCTCCCAATCGCTTTCTTCTTCATCGCCTATAGGCGTAATGACAGGGTTAATTAGTACCGTGGGCGGCACCGTGGGCCGGTCTGGGTAGCGTGGGTTGAAGTCGTTGGAACCAAATATCACCAGCTGCAGGTCCACGCCAATTTGCGGTGCCGCCAGCCCAGCGCCGTTGGCAGCGCGCATGGTGTCCAGCATGTCGGAGATCAGCAGGTGCAAGTCGTCACCGTCAAATTCCACCACGGGTTGCGCCATGCGCAGCAGGCGTGGGTCGCCCATTTTGAGAATGTCACGCACGGTCATTTCAGCATCTCCAGCATAGCCACTTCATCCAACACCGGTACGCCCAACTCTTGGGCTTTGTCGAGCTTGCTGCCCGCCTCGGCCCCGGCGACCACGTAACTCGTTTTTTTACTGACCGAACCTGCCACTTTGGCCCCTGCGACTTCCAGCAGGTCTTTGGCTTGGTCGCGGCTCAGGGTGGGGAAGGTACCGGTGAGTACAAAGGTTTTACCGGCCAGCGGCTTGGAAGCTTGGGCTGCGGGCTCGCCCTCTTCCCAGGTCACACCGCAAGCGCGCAATTGCTCCACCACTTCTCGGTTGTGCGGCTGGTCAAAAAAGGTGCGCAAGCTTTGTGCAACGATGGGGCCCACGTCATTGACCGTGAGCAGTGCCTCTTCAGGCGCATTCATGATGGAGTCGAGCTTGCCAAAATGGCGGGCCAATTCTTTGGCGGTGGCCTCGCCCACATGGCGGATGCCGAGGCCGAACAGAAAGCGCGGCAAGGTGGTTTGCTTGGATTTTTCCAGCGCGTCCACAATGTTTTGTGCCGACTTCTCGGCCATGCGGTCCAAGCTGGCCAGGGCAGCAAAGCCCAAGCGGTACAAGTCCGGCAGATTGCGGATCACGTTCGCGTCCACCATCTGCTCCACCAGTTTATCGCCCAAGCCTTCCACTTCCACCGCGCGGCGCTGGGCAAAATGCAATATGGCCTGCTTGCGCTGGGCGCTGCAGAACAGGCCGCCCGTGCAACGGTAGTCCGCCTCGCCCTCTTCACGCACGGCAGCGGAGCCGCACACGGGGCAGACACGCGGCATGGTGAATTGCGCAGCGGTGCCCTGGCGCTTGTCCAGCAGCACCGACACCACCTCGGGGATCACATCGCCCGCACGGCGGACGATCACGGTGTCGCCCAAGCGCACGTCTTTGCGGCGGGCTTCGTCTTCGTTGTGCAGGGTGGCGTTGGTCACTGTGACCCCTCCCACAAACACAGGCGCCAGCTTGGCCACCGGTGTGAGCTTGCCAGTACGCCCCACTTGCACATCAATGGCCAACACGGTGGTAAGTTGCTCTTGAGCGGGGTATTTGTGGGCCACGGCCCAACGCGGTTCGCGAGACACAAAACCCAGCTGGCGTTGCAGTGCCAGGCTGTTGACCTTGTAGACCACGCCGTCAATATCGAACGGCAACTGGTCACGTGTTTGCCCGACGTGCTGGTGATATGCTATTAATTCAGTAGCGCCTTGCGCAGTCTGCACAAGGGCTGCCACTGGAAAACCCCATATTTTCAGGGTCTGTAGCAGCTCCATATGGGTGGTAAAAAGGCCGCCTTCGGGCTGCTGCGCAATTTCTCCCACACCATAGGCAAAAAAGCTCAAGGGCCGCTGCGCGGCAATAGCGGGGTCGAGCTGGCGCACGGCACCGGCGGCAGCGTTGCGTGGATTGACAAATGTTTTTTCGCCTTTTTCTCCAGCAGCAATGCGTGCGCGCTGGCGTTCGTTCAGCGCTTCGAAATCGTCGCGGCGCATGTAAACCTCGCCCCGCACTTCCAAGATATCGGGCACTGCAATGCGTGCACCCAAAGGCGCGCTGATGCGCAAAGGAATCTGGCCAATGGTGCGGATGTTTTGGGTGACGTCTTCCCCCGTTTCGCCGTCGCCCCGGGTGGCAGCTTGCACTAGCACACCGTGCTCGTAACGAAGATTCATGGCCAGACCGTCAAATTTCAGTTCGGTGACATATTCCACAGAAGGCTCCGCATCCGTCAGGCCCAGCTCCTTGCGGACACGGGCATCAAAGGCTTGGGCGCCGGTAGATTCGGTGTCCGTTTCGGTGCGAATACTCAGCATGGGCACAGCGTGACGCACCGATGCAAATTGGTCCAGCGGCTTGCCACCCACCCGCTGCGTGGGCGAGTCTGGCGTGGCCCATTGCGGATTTGCCGCTTCCAGCGCCTGTAGCTCCTGGAACAGCTTGTCGTACTCCGCATCGGGAATGCTGGGTGCGTCAAGCACGTAGTACTGGTGGGCGTGGTGGTGCAACTGGGCACGCAAACTCGCCATGTGCGCCTCTGTGCCAGCGTGCGGGCCAGCAACAGAATCGTCGGAAAAAAGGTCTAAAGTGGCCACGCGATCAGGTCCGGTGTCGGCCATAGAAATCTAAGAAAACAGGCGGCGCGCCAAAGGCGAACCGGCAGCCAAGTCGCGTTGTTCCATAGTGACGTACAACGTTTCCAGCTCGGCACCAATCACTTCCATGGTTTGCTCTGGCAGTGACTGGCCGTTGTCGTCGGTAACCACGCCGTCCATGGCAAGGGCCAGGCCTTTGGCGGATTCGCGCATGCGCTCAAAGGCACGCTCGGCGCGGTCTACCTGCGCCACATCCAGATGCAACGCCAGCGCACGGATGGCGCTTTGCGCGGGGTCTTCTGCCAATGCAGCCTGAGAATCGAAGCTCAGCACCAAGACCGGCGGCAACCCATCAGCGCGGGCTGGTAACACCATGCGCCCAGGAATAGACCCCGCAATAAAGCCCAGCCTGGCCGCGTTTTGGTGCACATAGCCAGGGCTCCAGGCAGCGTGCAATGCGCGAATGGTGAAGCCCAGCTGCGCGTCATGCGCGCTGGCAAATTGGTCAAGCTCGCGGGCGCGGGCCACTTCGTCCAGCATTTCGGGAAACTCGGGCGTGGCACCGATGGCGTCAGCAAACGCCTGGGTTTTGACCACAAACTCTGAGTACTCAATTTCATTGAGCGCGCCAGAGCGGTTGGCCAACTGCACTCCAGCCTGAAAGCTGCTGTAGCGCTGGCCGGGGTGGGGCACTTCCCACACATTGCTCTCGGCATTCAGCCCTTCAATGGCAAACGGCTTGGTACCCGCGCGCCGGGTGGAGGGCATGGCAGCAATGGCCGCCTCGCCGGATACCACCCCCACCGCGCTGTCCAGCGACACGCTGGCAATCACATCAATCAGGGAATCCATGGCCGGGCGTTTGGGCGCTGCTGGCAGGGTCAAGGGCCGAATGTCGTCGACTCCTTCACCATCCAAGGAAGGCTCGTGCGCATCCAGTGAAGGTTCTTCTTGTCGATTTTCGGGCAGAGGTTGCTTTGGGGCGTTTTTACGCGATGTCCACGCGCCGTGGGCGACGACTGCCACCAGCACCAAGCCGCCCGCGACGGCCAATCCAATTTGTAAATTACTCATAGTAGTTTTAAGCGAATTCAGCCAATGAAACAGCCGACTCCATATCCACAGCCACAATACGCGAAACGCCTTGCTCTTGCATGGTGACGCCAATGAGCTGCTCGGCCATTTCCATAGCGATTTTGTTGTGGCTGATAAACAAAAACTGGGTTCCTTTACTCATGCTGGACACCAGTTTGGCATAGCGCTCGGTGTTGGCGTCGTCCAGCGGCGCGTCCACCTCATCTAGCAAACAAAACGGTGCGGGGTTGAGCTGGAAAATTGCAAACACCAAAGCAATGGCGGTCAGCGCTTTCTCACCGCCCGACAGCAGCGCAATGCTCTGGTTTTTCTTGCCCGGCGGCTGCGCAATCACCTGCACACCGGAGTCCAAAATTTCATCGCCCGTAATCACCAAGCGCGCGTTGCCACCGCCAAACAACTCGGGGAACATGCGGCCAAAGTGCATATTCACCTGATCGAACGTGCCTGAGAGAAGCTCGCGCGTTTCGGCGTCAATTTTGCGAATGGCGTCCTCCAGCGTGTTCATGGCCTCGGTCAAGTCGGCGTTTTGGGCATCTAAAAACTGCTTGCGCTCACGTGCTGCAGCCAGCTCGTCCAGTGCAGCCAGATTGACTGCTCCCAAGGCGGAAATTTCGCGGTGGATGCGGTCAATATCGCTTTGCATGCCAAACAGGCGCACGTTGCCATCTTGGATGCTTTGCTCGATGGCCGCCAAGTCGGCCTGTGCATCTTGCAGCTGCTGTTCGTATTGCTCAAAGCCAAGGCGCGCGGCTTGTTCTTTGAGCTGGAATTCGGTAATGCGCTGGCGCAAGGGGTCTAACTCGCGCTCTAGCTGCATGCGGCGCTCGTCGCTGGCACGCAGCTTGGCGGTCAGGTCGTCGTATTCGCTGCGCTTGGTGCCCAGGGCTTGTTCGCGCTCCATCTTCAAAGCCAGTGCGTTTTGCAATCCCGCTTGGGCAGCGGCATCGGTCAAACGCGTCAGTTCGTTTTGGGCCCTCTGTTCTTCCGCCAACACAGATTGTGTTTGCTGCAAGGCTGTTTCTATGGCCCGGCTCAGCTCGGCATTGCGGGCTTGCAGGCTGCGTTGGGCAAAAACGGCTTCTTGCGCCTGGCGCTCCAGACTGCGCTGCTGCTCGCGGCACTGCACCAGCTTGCGCTGGGCTTCAATCACATGCTCTTCCAACTGGGCGTGGCGTTCTTGGCTATCCGCCAACTGCATGTCCAGCGACTCGAAGCGTTCTTCGGCTGTGGCACGTCGTTCTTGCAGGTCGTCTAGCTGGGCTTCAACTTCGGCCAAGTCGGCGTCAATCTGCGCACTGCGGGCACGCGTTTGCTCCAGCATTTGCGATAAGCGCAGCGTTTCAACCTGCATCGCATGGGTACGGCTTTGCGCCTCTGCAGCGTCGCGTCGCACCACTACCAGGCGCTGCGCGCTTTCGGCGTAAGCGGACTCGGCGCGCGCCAACGCCAAACGGGCCTCGCTGGCAATCAGTACCTGCGCACGCAGCTCTTTTTCCAAATTTTCAATTTCCTGGGCGCGGGCCAACAGGCCTGCCTGCTCAGAGTCTTGGGCATAAAAGCTCACGCTGTACGCGGTAACCACATGACCAGACTTCACGTAAATACAACTACCCGGCTGCAGTGCGTCGCGCTGCGCCATCGCATCTTCCAGGCTGGCAGCTGTAAAACAGCCTTGCAGCCAATCGGTCAACACGGCTTTTTGCCCC
>JBJOLD010000135.1:0-11053 GCA_046045765.1 Pseudomonadota bacterium
ACCAACACCGCTACGCTGCGCTCTGCGCGCCGTGATATTGCTCGCGCCAAGACTATTCTTGTGCAAAAGCAAAGCGCTGAAACATCCGCCAAATAAGGAGCGATAAATGACGGAAGCTAAAAAATCCCTCAAGCGCACTTTGATTGGCAAGGTGGTCAGCGATAAGCGTGCTAAGACAGTCACAGTGCTGATTGAGCGCCGTGTTAAACACGAGCTCTACGGCAAGATTGTCGGAAAATCCAGCAAGTACCACGCCCATGACGAAAAGGGTGAGTACAAGATGGGTGACATGATTGAAATCACGGAAAGCCGTCCGATTTCTAAAACCAAGAACTGGGTAGCAACCCGTTTGGTACAGAAGGCGATTGCGGTTTAAGCCTATTGGCCTAATACACTGCATCACTTTTATAAACGGCCCACAATGTGGGCCGTTTTCATTGGTAAGTACAAATCTAGGAGTACATATGATTCAAGTAGGTGATAGTCTTCCCGCAGCCACTCTCATGGAGTATTCAGAAATCGAAGGCGAAGGTTGCAGTATTGGCCCTAACGCAGTTGATGTAGCAAAGGCCACCGCTGGCAAGACCATCGCATTGTTTGCCCTTCCAGGTGCTTTTACTCCGACCTGCTCCGCTAAGCACGTGCCAGGCTACGTAGATTCTTTTGAAGAATTTAAAACGGCTGGTGTGGATGAAATTTGGTGCGTTAGCGTCAACGACGCATTTGTTATGGGTGCCTGGGCACGCGACCAAAACACGGCAGGTAAGGTTCGGATGTTGGGTGACGGCGACGCGACATTTGCCAAGGCCACTGGGCTGACTCTGGATTTGACTGGACGCGGTATGGGCTTGCGCAGCAACCGCTACTCAATGCTGATCAAAGATGGGAAAGTTACTTCTTTGAATATTGAAGGTCCAGGTAAATTTGAAGTGAGCGACGCTGCCACACTGTTGACTCAAGCCAAGGCATAAGCACCAACCGCCCTATAAACTAGCCTTCAGGTAGTGCGATCCTGCAATGGGGTTGAAATAGTAGGGCGGTATTTCTTCAAAGCCAAGTTCTTCGTACAGAGCTCTGGCAGATTCCATGTCATCTAGTGTGTCAAGAAGAATGCTGGCGTAATCAGCGAACCTTGCGTGTTCCAAAATGGCTTCGGCCAGAAGTCTGCCAATGCCAAGCCCTCTGAATGCTGAGCGCACATAGAGGCGCTTCATTTCGCAGGCGTTGGCGTAGTCGACGCTGTCTAGCGGTCTGAGCGCGCAGCAGCCAACCCAATGGCCGTCGTAGATTGCGATCAATAGAGCACCTCGGGGAACGGCATAGTACACAGGCAAAGATTTCAGTTCGTTATCAAAGTCCTGAAAACATAAGTCAACTCCAATTGACTCGGCATATTCTCTGAATAGACATCGTGCAGCTTCCCAATGGGCTTCGGTCTGGGCGGCAATAACCGTGGTGCGTGAAGTCAATTGAACGGGCCCGCTGCTACGCTGCCCACCACAACATCGCGTTGACCACACCCGCGCACAGCAGCAATACCGCTGCAGCCACTGCACGACTTGCCGCAGTGTCGTGCGACACAGTTGTGATTTCTGGTAACTCTTTGTCGCCCATGATCATGGGTGTAATTAGGTTCTCGCCCTTTTTCAATCGGTACCAGAGGATGGCAGCTAAATGCAGAAATACGAGGGCGATCAAAATTACCTTAGTGACTTCAGTGTGGATAAATGTAGCGATAGGCACCCACGCCATAGGGACTTTGCTGACCAACGGGCCCGCAGCGCCAATTTCGTCGTCGCTCATCAAGCCGACGGTCGCTTGGGCAAAGCAAAAAAACAAAAGTGCCAACACCGAAAGGGCCCCGAGCGGGTTATGGCCCACCGAGTGATGGGGGTCACCGTTGCCTTTCAAGTAGCGAATCAGTGTGGTGGGCGAGGGGGTAAAGCTGCCGAAGCGTGACCAATAGCCCCCTATAAAGCCCCATACCAATCGAAACAGCAGCAAAGAGAGAACACAGTAGCCCAATCTAAAGTGCCAAACCATGGCGTCACCGCCGACATTAGCAGTGACGACAAGGCCAATGACGCAGGCCGCCAAGCTCCAATGAAATAGCCTGGTGGGCAAATCCCAAACACGTACCTTTTTCAAAATCGCTCTCCTTTACGACCTAGGGATTTCCCTAAATCTAACAATCACGCCGAACTTCCGCCAAAGCCCACACTCTACCGAGTGTCAGCAACCCTTAATCTTATTTTAGGAACACCTATGAAGAAACTCGCATCTTTTGTCCTGGCCTGCTCGGCAATCACCTTGACTATGCCAGCTTCGGCACAATTCGCCAAACCAGACGATGCCATTAAGTACCGCCAAAGTGCCCTATTTATCATGGCCCAAAATTTTGGACGCGTAGCTGCAATGGCACAAGGAAAGGTACCATTTGACGCAAAGATGGCAGCCGAAAGTGCCGCCAACGCTGAGTTCGTGTCCAAACTGCCATGGGGGGCATTTGGAGAGGGAACCGAAAAAGGCAGCATCCCAACCCGCGCAAAAGCAGAGATCTGGACTGACAAAGCAAAGTTCAACGAATACGCTGAAAAAATGCAATCAGAAATGGTCAAGTTCAACGCAGCAGCCAAAACGGGCAACTTGGACAATATCAAAGCCGCTATGGGTGCCGTAGGCGGCAGCTGTAAGGCCTGCCACGACGCTTTCCAAGCCAAGTTGTAAAGCTATTGATTACTCAAAGAGGTTGCAAATCACACCTCTTTGAGTAGACTTTCAATCAATTGGTGCAATTCTGCAAAGTCGGGCTCACCTACATAGCGTTTAACAATCTCTCCACGCTTGTTAATCAAATAGCTTGTGGGGGTTAGTTGTACATCGCCCCAACTCTTGGCTACAACCCCGGTGTTGTCGATGGCAATGTCGTAAGGCACCTTGCGCGTGTTGACAAAATTCACGACATAGCTGGGTGGGTCGTATTGCATCGCGACTCCTACTGTGCCGTATCCTTGAGTCCTGTACTTCTCGAAAGTAGAAATAATTTTCGGCATCTCCGCAACACACGTCACGCAACTTGTAGCCCAGAAATTCACCAACGTTACCTTGCCCTTAAAGTCTGATGTGAGTTTTTGGGAGCCATCCAGCAGAACAAAAGTGGACACCGGAGCGGCCTCTTTGCCACTTAAGAGAAAAAAACCGGCTGTGAAGGCGCAAGCAGCTAGGATTACGGCCAATGCCAAACGGCTATTTGATTGTGAGGAATGTGTCATGGATCGTCGTCAGTTTAATTCTCATTGCTTAATAGGGACCACTATGGTGGCATTGGTGACGCAAAAAGCCTATGCACTTTCGCTCAGCGAACTGTCGAATGCCGATGCTTCTACTGGCTTAAAAGTAGCGCTAGAAAAAGGAGCGATGTCCGCCATAAATGCATTAGGTGCAAGTAATGGATTCCTTGGTAACGAAAAAGTTCGCATTAAGCTGCCTGGACACCTGCAAGACGCAGCAAATTTGTTAAGAACGTTCGGACAAGGCGCAAAAGTGGATGAACTGGTAACTGCCATGAACCGCGGCGCTGAGGCTGCTATGCCCATGGCCAAAGACCTGCTGTTGAACGCGGTACAAGCCATGAGTGTGCAAGATGCCAAAGCGCTCCTTTCAGGTTCTAACACTGCCGCAACCGAGTTCTTTGCTTCCAAAACTCGTCCTGCTTTGGCGCTGAAGTTTTTGCCCGCCGTCACGCAAGCTACGGCCACCGTAGGCCTAGCGGACAAGTACAACCAAATAGCGGGCAAAGCTGCTGAAATGGGACTAATAAAAAAGGAAGATGCCAACATCGAACAGTACGTTACCGGCAAAGCCTTGGACGGACTATTTCTGATGATTTCCGAAGAAGAAAAGAAGATTCGACAAAACCCGGTTGCGTACGGAAGCAATATTTTGACCAAAGTGTTTGGTGCACTGAAGTGAGTCGACTCATTTTCTGCACTGTGCTGACAGCAGTACTGTGCGCTTGTACGCCAACGCTAAACTGGCGCGAAGTCATGTTAGATCGGCTAACTGTGCTGCTGCCGTGCAAGCCAGACCGTGCTCAGCGCTCAGTGAAGATCGGTCAAGACGACGTTGCGATGCAAATGGCGGGCTGTGAGGTGGGTGAAGTGCTTTATGCGGTGAGCCACGTACAGGTCAAAAGCGTTGAAGGCGTGCCAAATGCAGTTCAAAATTGGCAAGCGGTAGCACTATCTAACTTGCGCTCAACATCCCCGCAGACGCTGCCTTGGGTAGTGCCTAAAGGTGCCAATATAGCAGTGCGACTGTCGGCCACTGGGCTGCGTACCCATGGGGGTGAGGTGCAGGCGCAGTTGATATGGTTCAGTGCAGGACTAGACATATACCACCTAGCGGTGTATGCGCCTCACTTAGCGCCTGAGCACTCAGAGTCGCTCCTCTCCGACCTAAGGATTCAATGACACCCATGACTGCGCGCAAAGCAGTTACTGTATTTGCGGTTTTCGCTTTTGCTTATTTTTTATCAACGCTGGTACGCGCCATTACAGCGACCTTGGCGCCCACTTTGGTAGCGGAATTTGCGCTAAACGCCCGAGATCTTGGGCTATTGGCTGGTGGCTATTTTTTGGGCTTTGCGGCAACACAGTTGCCGTTAGGCACGTGGCTCGACCGATTTGGCCCCAAAAGCGTGATCGTGAGTTTCCTGAGTATTGCGGTGATGGGTAGCGTTGCCTTTGCCCGGTCAGAGACCTTCGGCGGGTTACTCGCATCGCGCGTGTTGTGCGGAGTAGGTGTGAGCGCGTGTCTAATGGCGCCGTTGACGGGTTACCGCCGCTGGTTTGAACCGGCCACACTGCTACGGTCCAACTCATGGATGCTGATGGTAGGCGCTATGGGCATGGTTACATCAACGTTGCCAGTCCAGTGGCTTGTGCCAGTCGTCGGTTGGCGACCACTTTTCTTCACACTTGCAGCGCTGTTTGTGGTGTCTATGGCTTTGATTTTTTGCCTCGTGCCAAATTGGACACCACGAAAGACGGATGCTGTCTCTGATGGCGTAACTGGGCCACACGCGCCTTTAGGCTATGGAGAAATTTGGCGGCACCCCTATTTTCGCAAGCTCGTTCCGCTGGGCTTTTTTAACTACGGTGGGATGGTGGCCATGCAAACGCTGTGGGCTGCGCCATGGATGGTCAAAGTATCAGGCTACAGTCCTGCGCAGGCCGCGACGGGTCTGTTTGAAATCAACGTCGCCATGTTGCTAGCGTTTTTGGCCTGGGGCTCAGCAAACCCTGCCTTGGCGCGGCGCGGGTACAGTGCCGAGCGGTTGATTGCCTATGGGACTCCATTGACATTCGTCATTATTGCTCTCATTGTGATAGCTGGTTCCGCAATATCCACGGGGGCTGCGGTCGTTTGGACCTTGTTTTGTGTAGCGAGTACGGTAGGTGCGTTGGCGCAGCCCGCCGTAGGTATGGCTTTTCGTCCGGAACTAGCAGGGCGAGCCTTGTCAGCGTACAACCTCGTTATATTCAGCGGCGTATTTTCTGTGCAATGGGGTGTCGGGCTATTGATAGATGGGTTTAAAGCCCTTGGCTGGGCAGAGGTGTCTGCGTACCAAGGGGCAATGGGGGTTTATGGCCTTTGCTGTGTGGGTGCATACGCTTTTTTCTTGTTGTCAAAAAAGACATAATCAAAGCCCACTATTTGGGCCACCATGAACACCGGCATTTTGATCATCGCCCATGCACCTATTGCCAGCGCATTGCGTGCAGGCGTGTTGCACGTGTTTCCAGATGCTGCGCAGGGCATCAGCGCCTTGGATGTACCCCCCAACGAGCCTACCGAGGCCACTGCTGCTACCGCACGGTTGATGCTTTCGCAGCTCAACACCCCCAATACGCTGGTGCTCACAGACATATTTGGTGCCACACCGTGCAATGTTGCGCAAAAAGTGGTGGATGGCGTTCATTCCAGACTGGTGGCGGGCGTCAACTTGCCCATGTTGTTGCGCACAGTTAATTACCGCCAGGAACCGCTTGATGTGCTGGTGGCGCGCGCGCTAGCCGGCGGCATCCAGAGCATCATGCAAGTCGCCGTGACGGCACCCCAAAATCAACCACGTAAAACCCATGATCAACACCACGACAACCATAGTCAATAAGTTGGGGCTGCACGCACGCGCATCCGCAAAACTCACCAAGCTGGCCGGCAGCTTCCCGTGCGAAGTGTGGATGACACGCGGTGAGCGGCGGGTAAACGCCAAAAGTATCATGGGCGTCATGATGCTGGCCGCAGGCCTAGGTGCGACGGTGACCGTAGAGACCCATGGCGAGCGAGAACAAGATGCTATGGACGCGATCCTTGCGCTGATGCAAGACAAATTTGGAGAGGGAGAGTGACTTTCTCCATCCACGGGCTTACCGTATCGCGGGGCGTTGCTATTGGGCGCGCTGTGTTGGTTGCGTCCAGCCGGGTGGATGTGGCGCATTACTTCATTGCACCGCAGGACATAGAGACTGAAATTGCCCGTGTGCGATCAGGACGTGATGCGGTGGTGGAAGAAATCCACCGTCTGCAAACCAGTATCACCCACATGAGCCCCAAAGACGCTCCTCATGAACTCACCGCGCTCTTGGATGTGCACTTGATGCTGTTGGACGACGTAGAGCTTATCGGCGGCGTTAAGAATTGGATTACTGAGCGCCTCTACAACGCCGAATGGGCACTTACCACCCAGCTAGAAGTCATAGCGCGCCAGTTTGATGAAATGGAAGACGCCTACTTGCGCGAGCGCAAGGCCGACTTAGAGCAAATTTGCGAGCGTGTTTTGCGCGCCATGAAGGGGGCACCTTCACCTGTAGTTGCAAAAACTCCGCGCAACGCGCGTAAGGCCCTACAACAAGATTTGCTACTTGAAGACACGGTCGATGTGCCACTTGTGCTGGTGGCCCATGATTTGTCACCAGCCGACATGTTGCAGTTCAAGCAAAGTGTGTTTGCCGGGTTTATTACCGACGTGGGCGGCAAGACCTCACACACCGCCATTGTGGCGCGCAGCATGGACATTCCTGCCGTGGTGGGCGCCCGCACGTGTAGCCAACTGGTGCGCCAGGACGACTGGGTCATCATTGACGGTGATGCGGGCGTGGTTATCGTGGACCCATCGCCCATTATCCTTGCCGAATACGGCTTCAAGCAGCGCCAGGGCGAGCTAGAACGTGGCCGCCTGCAACGCCTGCTGCACACCCCGGCTGTCACTATGGATGGCGAAAAGGTGCAGTTGCTGGCCAACATTGAAATGCCCGAAGACGCGGCTGGTGCGCTCAAGGCGGGCGCACTGGGCGTTGGTTTGTTCCGCAGCGAGTTCTTGTTCATGGGGCGTCAAGGGCGGTTGCCCGACGAAGAAGAGCAATACCAGGCCTACAAAAAAGCGGTTGAAGGCATGAAAGGCCTGCCCGTCACTATCCGAACCGTCGATGTGGGGGCTGACAAGCCGTTAGACGATTCGGTGCGCGACGATGCGCATTTGAACCCCGCCTTGGGCCTGCGTGCAATTCGCTGGAGTCTGGCAGACCCCGCTATGTTTTTGACTCAGTTGCGCGCTATATTGCGTGCCGCGGCGCACGGGCAGGTGCACTTGTTGGTGCCTATGCTGGCGCACGCCAGTGAGATTCGCCAAACCATCGCTCACATTGACCAAGCCCGCAGCATGCTAGACCGCAAAGGCATGGCCTACGGCCCAGTCAAGCTGGGTGCCATGATTGAGATACCGGCGGCCGCGTTGAGTTTGCCGCTGTTCTTAAAGTATTTTGATTTTTTGTCTATCGGCACCAACGATCTGATTCAATACACGTTGGCGATTGACCGTGCGGACGAGTCTGTGGCCCATCTTTATGACCCACTGCACCCCGCAGTGCTGCAACTGGTAGCCAACACGATTGCTGAGTGTCGTGCGCGAGGCAAAGATGTCAGCGTGTGTGGCGAGATGGCGGGCGACACTACGCTCACCCGCCTGCTGTTAGGTTTGGGGTTACGCAGCTTTTCGATGCATCCGGCGCAGATATTGGCGGTCAAGCAAGAGGTGCTGCGTGCCGATACCGTCAAGCTGGCTGCTTGGGCGCAACGTGTGCGCAACGCTGAAGACCCCGCGCAGGCAATGTTGACCTATTAGCTGCCATCAAACTGACTTTGAACCACTATCAAGGAGTTCCATGCCCCCTGGAAAAATTCTCGTAGCCCAAGGCGGTGGCCCTACCGCAGTGATCAATCAGTCCCTGGTGGGCGTGGCCCTAGAGGCGAGGCGCTTCACGGGTATTGAGCATGTGTATGGCGCACGCCATGGTGTGCGCGGCATCGTCAACGAAGACTTTGTGCACCTGACGCAAGAGACCAGCCACAACCTCGAATTGGTCGCCAACACACCTTCGAGCGCCCTGGGCTCCACGCGCGACAAGCCCGACGCCAAGTACTGCCACGAAATTTTCAAAGTGCTGCAGGCGCACCAGATAGGGCATTTCTTCTACATCGGCGGCAACGACTCGTCCGATACGGTGCGTATCGTCAGTGCCGAGGCGCAAAAGGCAGGCTACCCACTACGTTGTATACACATTCCCAAAACCATCGACAACGATCTGGTGGGTAACGACCACACGCCCGGCTTTCCGTCGGCGGCTCGTTTTGTGGCGCAGGCGTTTGCCGGGGCCAACTTGGACAACGCGGCTTTGCCGGGTGTGTACGTGGGCGTGGTGATGGGCCGCCACGCGGGGTTCTTGACGGCTGCATCTGCGCTGGGCAAGAAGTTTCCTGATGATGGCCCGCACCTCATTTACCTGCCCGAGCGCACTTTTGTGCTGGAAAAATTTCTGGCCGACGTCAAAGCCACTTACGAGCGCTTTGGCCGTTGCGTGATTGCGGTGTCCGAAGGTATTCACGATGCGTCCGGCACCGCCATTGCCGCCTTGTTGGCCAAAGACTTGGAGCACGACGCGCACGGCAATGTGCAACTCTCGGGCAATGGCGCACTGGCAGATTTGCTGTGCGAAGAAATCAAAAGCAAGCTGGGTATCAAACGCGTGCGGGGCGACACGCTGGGCTATCTGCAGCGCTCGTTCATCGGCTGTGTGTCCGATGTAGACCAACGCGAAGCGCGTGAGGTGGGCGAGAAAGCCGTGCAATTTGCCATGTGGGGCAAGCAAGACGGCTCGGTCGCCATCAAGCGTACAGGTTTTTATTCGGTGGACTATGAGTTGCTGCCTTTGGAGGCCGTTGCTGGTAAAACTCGGATCATGGAAGATGAATTCATCACCGCCAATGGCACCGATGTAACCGATGCTTTTCGCATGTATCTGCGCCCCTTGTTGGGCTCGGGCATGCCAGATGCATTCCGGTTGCGCACCAACCCCGTGGCCAAAGTGTTGCGTCCCGCCTAGGCTGCACATGCAGCCCCACCAACGCGCTGATCTGATTCGTATCGCCAAACAGGCCATGGCGGACCATGGCCTGGAGGCTGACTTTTCAGCGGCAGTAGCGCAACAGCTTGCCACCATCGGTGCCCTGCGCCGCAGCGATGTGCTGCAGGTGCAAGACCTCACCGATCTGCTGTGGTGTTCCATTGACAACGACGACTCGCGCGACCTCGATCAGCTCAGCCACTCCGAGGTGTTGGAGCAGGGCGCAATGCGCATCCGCGTGGCCATTGCCGATGTGGATACGCTGGTGCCCCGCGACTCGCCCATCGATGCCCATGCCCGCACCAACACCACGTCGGTGTACACCTCGGCTTGCATTTTCCCCATGCTGCCGGAGAAACTTTCGACGGATCTAACGTCGCTCAACGACCAGCAAGAGCGTCTGGCCGTTGTCACCGAGATGGTGTTTAACGCCGACGGATCACTGGCGGGTTCTACCTTGTACCGCGCGTGGGTGCGCAACCACGCCAAGCTGGCGTATGACGCCGTGTCTGCCTGGCTCAACGCCAAAGCGCCCATACCCCATGCCGTGGTTGCGGTGGACGGCATGGAAGAGCAGCTACGCACCCAGGACGCCATGGCGCAGCAACTGCGCGCACGCCGCAAGGCGCAGGGTTCACTGGAGTTCGAGACCTTTCAGCCGCGCGCCGTGTTCCAGGGCGAGGCGGTGGTGGGTATCGAATTGCAAGAGCACAACCGCGCCCGCCAGTTGATTGAAGAGCTGATGATTGCCACCAACGGCTGCACCGCGCACTATTTGGCATCGCGCGGCGGCATGTCGCTGCGCCGTGTGGTGCGCTCACCGGACCGGTGGCTGCGCATTGTGGCGGTGGCCAAAGACTATGGCGACGTGCTGCCGCCCGAGCCAGACTCGCAGGCCCTCAGTGCTTTCTTGGCCAAGCGCCATCGCATTGACCCGCAGCGCTTTCCCGATCTGTCGCTGGTCATCGTCAAGCTCATGGGCGCGGGGGAGTATGTGGTGGAGTCGGCCCACGGCGCGCCTATCGGGCACTTTGGGTTGGCTGTGCGTGACTACACCCACTCCACTGCGCCCAATCGGCGTTTCCCGGACCTAATTACCTCGCGCATGATCAAGGCTGCGCTGGCCAACGCGAAGTCGCCTTACAGCGATAAAGAGCTGGCAGACTTGGCCCTGCATTGCACCCGACAGGAAGACGCCTCGCGCAAAGTGGAGCGACAGATGCGCAAGTCCGAGGCAGCGTTGGTGTTGGAGAGTCGCGTTGGCGAGACTTTTGCAGGCGTGGTCACCGGTGCCGCACCTAAAGGCGTGTGGGTGCGCATCTTTTCACCGCCTGCGGAGGGCAAGCTGGGCTTTGGCAGTCAGGGTTTGGCTGTGGGGGACAAGGTGCAGGTGCGGTTGGAGTCGGTCAGTGTGGAGCGCGGGTTTATTGATTTTTCGCGCGTGTCCCCATAAGCGCAGCGGCAATGATCATGGCCGCCGCCAGCGCAATGCTCCAAGTAAACGCGCGGCCCGACACCAGCATCAGCAGCGCGGTAGATGCCAGTGGTGTGATGTAACTCAAGATGCCGATTTGGCGAGCATCGCCCAG
>JBJOLD010000138.1:0-4127 GCA_046045765.1 Pseudomonadota bacterium
GCCCAGGCGGCGACATTGTTTGCGCAGCCCGGGCTGGAAGACAACCTGCGCTACGAGCAGCAGCACGCCGCCATCATTGCGCGCTTTGGTCGCTACCCCCACCGCAATGCCATTTTGGGGCGCATCTCCAGCGCGGCAGAGCTGGATTTTCTGTCAGAGCCGGGTTCGTCGTTTTAGGTTGGTAAATGAAAGGGGCTCGGGCAAACTCCCATTTATGCGCCCATCCGAAGCCCTCTCCCTGCACCGCACGCAAATTCGCGAGATTGCGTTGCGCCACCGTGTGAGCGGCATACGGGTATTTGGTTCGGCGCTGCATGGTGACGACACCACCGAGAGTGACTTGGATTTGCTGGTTGAACCCACCGCACAAACCACTTTGATGGACATTGGTGCCATCCGGTTTGAGTTAAAGAATCTTCTTGGCATAGAGGTGGATGTACTCACCCCCAACAGCCTGCCCGTCAGCTTCCGGGATCAGGTGATGAGCGAGGCCTTGGCCGTCTGAGCCGTGCGCATCCACTGCGGGTGGCTGACTATTTTCAGAATGATTTGCTGTTGATTCAAAAGCAAGTATCTACGCCGCAAAACTAATTTGCTACGCTTTTGATAGCTGCTTACGCATACCGCACGGGGGCTAGCGGATGCGCTGCACGCTGCACTTGTGCCATTAGCGGCACAGATAGACGCGAGTACACCAGCCTGCTGCCCAGAGCTCCCGTCATAGGCAAACACAAAACCAAAACTCCCTAAACGCACAGGCCGATACTCCTGCGAAGTAAACTACGTAAAACCCACGAAACAGTGGGCAAGTTAACAGGGGGAAATCACATGGCACAGCCACGTACAAAAAGGCGGCAGAAGCGCGCGCTCAACACGCTTCAGGAAAAAGGTTTCGCAGCTTGTGCGCTTGGCGCTGTCATGCTGACGGTTCCTATTTTTCTGGGCAAATCACCCATACTGGCTGCGTTTGGCAGTGGGCTCCGTTTTCCAGGCTGGCTGTCATTTGGCATTGGTTTGGCGCTGCTTGGTTGGCACCATATGGCCCGGAACAAGTTTGCCGGCAGAGCTGCATCTACCCAGCAACCCAAAGAGGTGTTCCAAGAAGTACAAGTACCACGGTTTAGCGCGCCCATCAGGCCCATGGCCGCTCCTACTGTATTGCCAGAAAAGGCTACTCTGTGGAGTCTCGCTGTTTTCGCTGCCATCGAGTGGCGAAGATTCGAGGCGGTCTGCGAAAAACTATTTGCGCAGGGCGGCTTTCAAACCAAATCCCAATCGCACGGCGCGGATGGAGGCGTGGATATTTGGCTGCACAGCCGAAACGCTGTAGGCCCGGTGGCCGTGGTGCAGTGCAAACACTGGCAAGGCAAACCGGTGGGCGTAAAAGAGCTGCGCGAGTTTTTTGGTGTGATGGCATCGCACAAGCTCACACGCGGCACCTATGCCACCACATCAACTTACACCACCGACGCACAGAAGTTCGCAAAGGACAACGGCATCAACGCGCTGGATGGCAACAGCCTGCTGGCACTGATAGCCAAGCGCACGCCCGAACAACAGCAAGAATTGCTGGCAGTGGCCTACGAGGGCGAATACTGGCGGCCCACTTGCGCTAGCTGCGGCGTCAAGTTGGTAGAGCGCACGCCGGCCAAGGGCGGCTCAAACTTTTGGGGCTGCAGTAACTACCCAAAATGCAAGTCACGGTTGCCTATGGTGGGCCCGCTCAAAAGGCTGATTTAATACTTAATCTACAGCCCACTGTAAACTTTGCCGCAAGCCGACCTTATCCATATTTTTCGGAATCATCGTCCGCATGTGGCACGACGATCATCCGCCACCGCACATCCGTGCTTGGTGCATCAAGCCGAACTGCAAGACAATTGGGCGCGCGCACAGTGTTTTGAGCCGCTTGAACGAATTCAAGGAGCCGACCGTGATTAAAGTTCTTAATGCCCGTCTATTTGCACCTTCTGTGCTGGAAATTGACTTCTCAGACCATACGCAAGGCTTGTTTGATGCAGGTGCCTACCTAGCCAGTCGTACAGGTCCATTGCTAGAGAAACTTCGTGATCCCGTTTACTTTCAGCGTTTTTTTATAGATGCAGGCGCTTTGTGCTGGCCCAATGGACTAGAGATTTCCCCAGCCAAAGTTCACGAACTGTCGGCAGTCCACGCACCGGCTTAAAGCTAGTTGTATCATTTCGAGAAATTGAATGCTACGTTTTTTATAGCTGACTACGCATACTCCGTGGGCGCTGGGGGCCTATTTCATTCACAATCTGTTCATGCCCCGCCGCAAACACCACCATGTCTATGTGATTGAGCTGTCCAAAGACGTGCTCTTGGAGCCGCGCTTTCGTAAAAACAACCCTGGCTATGTGGAGGGCAGGCCTTGTGTGTATGTGGGCATGACGGGCCTAGACCCGGACGTGCGGTTTGACAAGCACAAGGCGGGCATTCAGGCCAACAGCTATGCACAGCACTACGGTCAGCGGCTGCTGCCCGACCTGTACGAGGCATTTAACCCCATGACCTATGAAGACGCGGTAGACCGCGAAATCGAAATCGGTATCGACCTGCGCTCCGCGGGGTTTGGGGTGTGGCAGGCTTAATGATCAGTCCATCAAGGCCGCGTACACCATGTTACGAAACAGTGGGCGGTAAAAGGTGCGCTGGTTGGGCGCTTGGGTAAGCAAAATGGCGAAGAAGTCTTTGGCAGGGTCCACAAAAAACACCGTGCCCGAGATGCCGCTCCAGTAGTACATGCCTTTGCTGCCCAGCTGACTGCCCAGACCATCTTCCAGGCGCACGGCAAAACCCAAACCAAACCCATGGCCCGGCGGCAGCAAGTCGCGCGAGGGGCCGTTGCGCTCGGCGGGTATATCGCCCAGGTGGTCAGTCGTCATCTGTCGCACGGTGGCGGGGCCCAGAATGCGCACTCCGTCGAGCGTGCCGCCGTTCAGTAGGCATTGCAAAAAGCGGGCGTAGTCCATAGCCGTGGAGCCCAACCCTGCTCCACCCGCTTGCATGGGGTTGGGGTGGCGCAGGTCCATCAGCGGCATCTGTGTGCCACCGTCAGGATCGTGTTCAAAGGCTTGGGCGATGCGGTGGTGCTTGTGCGGCGGCACCACAAAGGCGGTGTCCACCATGCCCAAGGGCCCCAGGATATGCGCTTGCAGGTAGTCGGCCAGCGTTTGACCGGTGACAGCTTCTAGCAGTGCCCCCAGCAGATCGGTGGCGCGGCTGTATTGCCAGATGGAGCCAGGCTCATAGCGGTAGGGGATTTGGGCCAGCGCGTGCGCAAACTCAGCGTTGGTGCGCTCGCGCGAAGCCAAGTCGGCCTGGGCGTACTGCTGCTGTACAGCGTCGTTGCCCAAAATTTCGTAGGTGAGCCCGGCGGTGTGCCGCAGCAAGTCTTGCACTGTGGGCTGGGCGCGGGGTGGGCGCAGAGCGACAGTACCACCCACTACATCTGCTGCCACCATCACGTTGGCAAACTCCGGCAAATACTTGGTGACTGGGTCGCTTAGCAGCAATTGGCCTCGCTCCATCAGTTGCAGTATGGCCACCGAGACAATCGGTTTGGTCATGGAATAGATGCGAAAGATCGCATCATGGGCCATGGGCGTGCTGTTTTGGGGGTCTTGCTGCCCAATGCCGCGGTACAGCAGCACTTGGCCATGGCGCACCACTATGGCCACTGCTCCGGGCAAGTGCTTGCGGTCTACATGACCCTGCAAAGTGGTGACGATGGCTTGCGTGCGGTCAGGGCAAAAGCCCTGGCTCGTAGGGCTGGCTGCCTCAAGCACCATAGCGTTGCCGTGCCAGTGCAGCGCCCTTGGCCAGCGCCTCCAGCTTCTTGGTGGCCACCTCGCGGCTCATGGGGGCCAGGCCGCAGTTGGTGCACGGGAAGATGCGGTTACGTGGCACGTATTTCAGAGCCTCGCCGATAGTGTCGGCGATTTGCTCAGGCGTTTCAATCTCGGAACTGGCCACGTCGATCACACCCACCATCACGTCTTTGTCTTTCAGCAGCGCCATCAAATCGGGCGGCACATGCGAGTGGTAGCACTCCAGGCTCACCTGCTGGATGCTGCTGGCCGCCAGGGCGGGAAACACCTGCGCGT
>JBJOLD010000156.1:0-5662 GCA_046045765.1 Pseudomonadota bacterium
TTTTGGCTGGCGGCTTGCAGTGCATCGTTCTTGGCTTTGATGCTGTCTTTGTCGTCCGACTTCAATGCATCTTCCAACTCTTTGATTGCTGCTTCAATTTTTTCTTTCTCTGCAGCGTCCAGCTTGTCGCCGTACTCGGTCAGGCTCTTCTTAACGCTGTGCACATTGGCATCGGCTTCGTTTTTGGCCTGCACTAATTCCAGCTTTTTCTTGTCGTCCGCTGCATTGAGTTCAGCATCTTTCACCATCTGCTGAATTTCAGCTTCACTCAGGCCAGAGTTGGCCTTGATGGTGATTTTGTTTTCTTTGCCAGTGCCTTTGTCTTTGGCGCCCACGTGCAAGATACCGTTAGCGTCAATGTCAAACGACACCTCAATTTGCGGTGTGCCGCGTGCTGCAGGTGGAATGCCTTCGAGGTTGAATTCGCCCAGCATCTTGTTCACAGCAGCGATTTCACGTTCACCTTGGAACACCTTGATCGTCACGGCGGGTTGGTTGTCGTCCGCAGTAGAGAAGGTTTGCGCAAACTTGGTGGGGATGGTCGTGTTTTTGGTGATCATCTTGGTCATCACGCCGCCCAGGGTTTCAATACCCAAGGACAACGGTGTCACGTCCAACAGCAGCACGTCTTTACGCTCGCCGCCCAACACCTGGCCCTGAATCGCAGCGCCCACGGCCACAGCTTCGTCAGGGTTCACGTCTTTGCGCGGCTCTTTGCCAAACAGTTCTTTGACCTTTTCTTGCACCTTGGGCATGCGGGTCATACCGCCGACCAAAATCACGTCGTGGATGTCGGCCACGTTCACGCCCGCGTCTTTAATGGCAGTGCGGCAAGGGGCGATGGTGCGCTCGATCAGCTCTTCTACCAGCGACTCCAGCTTGGCGCGGGTCAGCTTAATGTTTAGGTGCTTGGGGCCGGACGCATCTGCCGTGATGTAGGGCAGGTTGATGTCAGTCTGGCTGCTGCTGGAGAGCTCGATCTTGGCTTTTTCAGCAGCTTCTTTCAGGCGCTGCAGGGCCAATACGTCTTTGGACAGGTCAACGCCCTGGTCTTTCTTGAACTCGCCAATGATGAAGTCGATGACGCGTTGGTCGAAGTCTTCACCACCCAAGAAGGTGTCACCGTTGGTGGATAACACTTCAAATTGCTTTTCGCCGTCTACATCGGCGATTTCAATAATAGACACGTCAAACGTGCCGCCACCCAAGTCGTACACGGCAATCTTGCGATCGCCTTTTTCGTTTTTGTCCAAGCCAAAAGCCAATGCAGCGGCGGTGGGCTCATTGATGATGCGCTTGACATCTAAGCCCGCAATCCGGCCAGCGTCTTTGGTGGCCTGGCGCTGTGCGTCGTTGAAGTAAGCAGGCACCGTGATCACGGCTTCAGTGACTTCTTCGCCGAGATAGTCTTCGGCGGTTTTCTTCATCTTGCGAAGAATGTCGGCACTGACTTGCTGCGGTGCCATACGGTTTCCGCGTACTTCGACCCATGCGTCGCCATTGTCAGCAGCCGCAATTTTGTAGGGCATGAGATCGATGTCCTTTTGGACTTCTTTCTCGGAGAACTTGCGGCCAATCAAACGCTTGACTGCGTAGAGCGTGTTCCGTGGGTTGGTCACCGACTGGCGCTTGGCAGACGCGCCAACCAATACTTCGCCGTCTTCCTGGTACGCAATGATGGACGGTGTGGTGCGCGCGCCTTCGGCGTTCTCGATCACCTTGGGTGTGTTGCCCTCCATGATGGCCACGCAGCTGTTGGTGGTGCCTAAGTCAATACCAATAATTCTTCCCATGATTTACTCCTGCTATCTTTAAAAAACTTCGATGTAAATAACGTGTGGGCTCGTAGGGGAATTTCAAGACCTCTGCGCTACAAAGTGCAGCAGCCCCTGCAAGCCACGCGTTGAGTACGCTATTTGGGTGCAGAAACCGTGACCAGCGCAGGGCGTAGCACGCGGTCGGCAATGGAATAGCCTTTTTGCAGCACGGTCACGACGGTGTTTGCCTCATGCTCAGAGGGCACCACACTAATAGCTTGGTGTTGGTGCGGGTCAAACTTGGTGCCTGCAGCCGGGGCAATGCCCATCACTTTGTTGCGCTCTAGCGCGGCCAGCAATTGGCGTAGAGTGGCTTGTGCACCTTCGCGTATTTGGTCTGCGGTGGCGTCTTTGATGATCAAGCCGGCTTCCAGGCTGTCTGCAACAGGCAGCAGGCTTTCGGCAAAGCCCTCTACTGCGAATTTGCGCGCTTTTGAAATTTCGTCCTCAGCGCGGCGACGCGCGTTTTCTGCCTCAGCCTTGGCGCGAAGATATTGGTCGGCCAATTCAGCGCTTTTTACTTGCAAGGTGGCGAATTCAGCTTGCAGCTTGGGCAAGGCATCGACCTCGTGTGCAGCCACGGCGGCTAAGACTTCTTCGGTGTTGTGATGCGAACTTGCGCCTGTAGTCGTGGCGTTTGGGGTGGCGTTGGTATGAGGAGTGTCAGACATGCGGTTACATCCGGGTATTCAATAGTGTTAGTTCAATTGCGGGCGATCCCAGTCATTTCAAGCCCGACCACTGTGTGGTGCGGGTTGGGGAGTCGTAATTTACCTAAGCAGTAGCCAGCAATTCAACATCAAATTTCAGTGTGGCGTTGGGTGGAATGACGCCACCGGCACCGCGAGCACCGTAGCCCAAGGCTGCTGGAATAATCAAAGTGCGTGCGCCCCCCACTTTCATGCCCGCAACACCCTCATCCCAGCCGCGAATCACCATGCCCGCACCCAGACTGAAGACAAACGGGTCACGTCGGTCTTTGCTAGAGTCAAACTTACTACCTTGCACGCCATCGTTGTAAAGCCAGCCGGTGTAATGCACCGTAACGCTTTGCCCTTTGGTCGCGACGGCGCCGTCGCCTTCAATGGTGTCGATGTATTGCAGGCCGGATTCGGTAGTTTGCATAAAAATGTCCTTTTTGCTATGGAATATATAGCGGCTTACGCACCACTGGTGGGGTGCGTAAGCCGCAAAGCTCTAAATTATGCCGCACATAAAAAAAGACAGGCTGTGCTGTCTTTGCATTTCGGGTGCAGAGGCGTGTGCCCCTAACACTACAACTTACTTGGTCTTTTTTGCCAACCCAGCAGACCACTTGGTGGCAAATGCCTGCACATCGCCCAATCGCTTGAGCAGGTCGGCACCCATAGCGGTCACACAGTAACCGTCACTGCCATGGGTCATCAGGCCAGCTTCACGCAATTCTTTGATACGGGTGTTCAGGGTGTTGGGGGTGATGCCGCCAACGCTGTCTTGTAACAAGCGAAAGGTTTGTGAGTGGCCGTCACGGAGAGCCCACATCACACGAATTGCGTAGCGTGATTCCAGCAAACCCAATAATTGTCCTATCGCTGCGGATTCTTTAGCGCTCATTAATTTACCTCTTCTCACTTGGGGTTTGCCGGCGCATGGCACGGGCAATTTAGAAGCTAGAACTATAGCTCAGTTTTTACCTTGCTACAAACTTGGTAGCTGTTTTTGGCTCGTGTTTATCCCCCTTGCCAGGTTCTTTATGCGGTGCTAGGAGTTCTGTTCGATGTGTGCCATTGCTGATGTTGCCAGAGACTCATAGCGCACAAAAAAACGCTGTGACTCCTTGGCGGGGCACAGCGTCTTTAACCGGTGAATGCTTTTACCGCGTTTGTAGAGTGTGCTTACAGTGTGTCGGTGAAGCTGCGCAGTTTGTCAGAGCGGCTGGGGTGCTTCAGTTTGCGCAAGGCTTTAGCTTCGATTTGGCGAATGCGTTCACGCGTTACGTCAAACTGTTTCCCCACTTCTTCCAAAGTGTGGTCGCTGGTCATTTCGATACCAAAGCGCATGCGCAGCACTTTGGCTTCGCGTGGCGTCAGACTGTCAAGAATATCTTTAACCACATCACGCAGGCCTGCTTGCATGGCCGCTTCCATGGGCGCAGTGTTAGCGCCGTCTTCGATGAAGTCGCCCAGGTGGCTGTCGTCATCGTCACCGATCGGCGTTTCCATAGAGATGGGCTCTTTGGCGATCTTCATGATTTTGCGGATCTTGTCTTCCGGGATTTCCATGCGCTCGGCAAGCACGCTGGCATCAGGCTCAAAACC
This sequence comes from Pseudomonadota bacterium, assembly GCA_046045765.1. Taxonomy (GTDB): domain Bacteria; phylum Pseudomonadota; class Gammaproteobacteria; order Burkholderiales; family Burkholderiaceae_C; genus Allorhodoferax. The sequence goes on from JBJOLD010000156.1 coordinate 4,115, forward strand.
AAACTCTTGCAAGTGTTGGCGACTGATGCGGTTCATCTTGTTGATGGTTTCGATCATGTGCACAGGGATGCGAATCGTACGCGCCTGGTCTGCAATGCTGCGGGTAATGGCCTGACGAATCCACCAAGTGGCGTAGGTAGAAAATTTATAACCGCGACGGTATTCAAACTTGTCCACTGCCTTCATCAAACCAATGTTGCCTTCTTGAATCAAGTCCAGGAATTGCAAACCACGATTGGTGTATTTCTTGGCAATCGAAATAACCAAACGCAAGTTGGCTTCGATCATTTCTTTCTTGGCGGCGCGCGACGCGTACTCACCTGAATTCATGCGCTTGTTGATGTCCTTGAGTTGGTCCAACGGCACAACGACGCGGGACTGCAAGTCGGTCAATTTTTGCTGCAGGTCTTGCACAGGCGGAATATTACGACCCATGACAGCAGCCCATGACTTACCCGAGGCGGCTTGCTTTTCAATCCACTTCAGATTGAGTAATTGCGACGGCACTTTGTTGCCGTTTTTGTCGCGACCACTAAAGTCTGCAATAAAGCTTTCTTGTGGGTAGCCGCACTTGTCGACAATGATGCGGCGCAACTCGCGCTCTTTTTTGCGCACATCATCCACTTGCGCGCGCACCATGTCGCACAACTTTTCAATGGCTTTGGCGGTAAAGCGAATGGTCATGAGCTCTTCGCTCAGGGCTTTTTGCGCTTTTACGTAAGCAGGAGTACCGTAACCTTCTTTGTCATAGATTTTGTGAACTTTCTCAAATAGTTCGCGCATCTTGTCAAAGCGCTCTAGGGCTTGCTTTTTCAACTCCTCGAGTTTCTTGGTCAGCGCTTTGGAGCCGCCTTTGCCGTCGTCATCGTCAGCTTCGTCAAACTCGTCGAAATCTTCTTCGGCCACATAGTCATCGGCTTCGTTAGGATTGGAGAAGCCGTCCACGATGGTAGTGATGACGACTTTGCCTTCACGAATATCTTCGCCCAAGCGCAAGATTTCAGCGATGGTGGCAGGGGATGCACTGATCGCTTCCATCATGAACATCAAGCCGCCTTCAATGCGCTTGGCAATCTCGATCTCGCCTTCGCGGGTTAGCAACTCGACCGTGCCCATTTCGCGCATATACATGCGCACGGGGTCGGTGGTACGGCCAAATTCGCTGTCTACGGTAGATAGCGCAGCTTCGGCCTCTTCTTCGGCTTCTTCTACGGTCGCCGCAGTCGATACGTTGTTGTTCAGCAGCAGAGTTTCTGCGTCAGGAGTTTGCTCGTAAACGGCTACGCCCATGTCGTTCAACATGCTGATCACCACTTCGAGGGTTTCAGCATCGACCAGCTTGTCGGGCAGGTGGTCAGAAATTTCGCCGTGGGTCAGGTAGCCGCGTGTCTTGCCCAAAGTGATCAGTGCTTTAAGGCGCGCGCGGCGCTTGGCCATGTCTTCTTCAGACAGCACAGTTTCGTCTAGGCCAAATTCTTTCATCAAGGCGCGTTCTTTGGCCTTGCTGATTTTCATGCGCAGGGGTTTGACCTTCTCACCTGTGGCTGA
>JBJOLD010000190.1:0-3162 GCA_046045765.1 Pseudomonadota bacterium
CCAACTCGGGCATTTGCGTCATTTGCACTGTGCGGGCTGCGTACAGGCCAATGCCGCCGCCGATCACCATGGCACCCACAATCCAGGGGATGCCCGCCATCGTGACCGCGGGACCAAAGACCGTGGCCAGCACAGCCAACGCCATGCCAACCATGCCGTACAGGTTGCCGCGCAGGGCGGATTCCTGGTTGGACAAGCCCCCCAGACTCAGAATAAAAAGAATGGTCGCACCAATATAGGAGACCGTAGCCAAGCTTGCAGACATCGTGGTCTCCTTAACGGCGGAACATGGCCAGCATGCGCTGGGTGACGGCAAAGCCGCCGAACATATTGATAGCAGTGAGCACAATCGCTGCAGCAGCCAGCCAGGAAATCAGGCCATTGGGCCGATTCACCGCATCCGCAATGGGCGACACCTGCACCAGCGCGCCAATAGCAATGATGCTGCTGATGGCGTTAGTCACACTCATTAACGGCGTGTGCAAGGCGGGTTTCACGTTCCACACCACCATGTAGCCCACAAAGCAGGCCAATACAAACACTGTGAAGTGGGCCAAAAACTCCTTGGGTGCGTTGGCACCGATCACCCAGAAAAGTGCAGCCGCCACGCCAAACACAATGGCCAGCGTGCTGCCCGCCATCGGCTCAGAGGGCGCACCGTGCCCGTGTGCTTTTTTAGCTACAGGCGCGGTGGCCGGTTTGACCACTGCTGGCGCAGCGGGCGCTTTGGGAGCCGGTGCGGGCCACGTAATGCTGCCGTCCTTGATGACCGTCAGGCCCCGGATGGCATCGTCTTCCATGTTGACATTGATATGCCCGTCTTTGGTTTTGCACAACTCTTCCGTCAGGCGAAATAGGTTGGTGGCGTACAGCGTGGACGACTGCTTGGCCAGCCGGGAGGCCAAGTCGGTGTAACCCACAATGGTCACACCATGTTTGACCACCGACTGGCCGGGTTCGGTCAGCTCGCAGTTGCCGCCCTGCTCAGCCGCCATGTCCACAATCACGCTGCCGGGCTTCATGCTGCGCACCATTTCTGCAGTAATGAGCTTGGGTGCGGGTTTGCCGGGAATCAGGGCGGTGGTGATGATGATGTCGACCTCTTGGGCCTGCTTGGCATACATCGCACGCTGGGCCTGCTGAAAGCCCTCGCTCATGACCTTGGCGTAGCCGCCGCCGCCGCCGCCCTCTTCTTCAAAATCCACTTTAACAAATTCACCACCCAGTGACGTGACCTGGTCGGCCACCTCGGCACGGGTATCGTTGGCCCGCACAATAGCGCCCAAACTGGCAGCGGTGCCGATGGCCGCTAAACCAGCCACACCGGCACCAGCAATAAACACTTTGGCCGGTGGCACTTTGCCTGCAGCGGTGATCTGGCCGTTAAAGAAGCGCCCAAACGCATTGGCAGCCTCAACCACCGCGCGGTAACCTGTGACGCCCGCCATAGAGGTCAAAGCGTCCATTTTTTGTGCCCGGCTCAGCGTACGCGGCAAGGCGTCGATAGCCAACACAGTGACTTGGCGGGCGGCAAGCAGCTCCATCAATTCTGGATTTTGCGCAGGCCAGATGAACCCAATCAGCGTCGTACCCGCATGCATCAATCCCACTTCATCTACGGACGGCGCACGTACTTTAAAGACGATGTCTGCCGACGACCACAGCTGGGCGGCGTCAACAGCTACTGCTGCGCCAACGGCGCGGTAGCTGTCATCACTGAAATTAGCCAGGTCACCTGCACCCGACTCCACTACAACCCGAAAGCCCAACTTAATGAGTTTTTCAACTACGTCGGGAACCGTAGCAACCCGCTTCTCCAAGGGGAAAATTTCCCTTGGAACTCCGATTAGTTGCCCACCACCAACAGCAAGATCAGCCTGCATTAAACGACTCCTCGTTTTGATTTTTTAAACCTGGAATTGGTCCGCCGAATCGTAAGTCTGGCGAAAGATTTTCAAACTGCACTTTAACTGAATTTCACTGGGCTCTGTGGCCACATCAGAGTTTGAAAGCAGTTAAAGAAATGGGCAGAATCAGTATCTTTGTCGCCATAATTGCACATGAGCCCGCGTTGGAAACCCAACACCACAGTAGCCGCTGTAATAGAAAAAGATGGTCTTTTTTTATTGGTAGAAGAACATACGCCTGAAGGGCTACGCCTTAACAACGCTGCTGGACACTTAGACCCAGGAGAATCCCCGGCGCAAGGGTGTGCGAGAGAAGCACTGGAAGAAACTGCCTTCGATTTTGCTCCGACCGCTCTGGTGGGAGTTTATTTGTCGCGCTTTCAGCGAGAGCAAAGCACCGCGTCAAACTCTGTTGCACAAGACATTACCTACTTGCGGTTTGCATTTTGCGGTGAACTCGGCATGTTTCATCCGGAGCGCTCGCTAGACAAAGGCATTGTGCGCACAGTCTGGCTCAGCGCGGACGACCTACGCAATAGTGCTCACCTCCACCGCAGCCCTCTGGTACTGCAATGTATGGAAGATTATCTGAACGCGAGGCGCTATCCGTTGGAACTAATCACAACGGATAGCTCAGTATTCAAGAGGTAATTAATCAACCTTGTCTTCAATGCGCTGTGCAGCGTGAATATCAGCCTCTAACACGTCTTTTGCGCTGCGACCTTGCTTGTAATTACTCCACCAACCATAACCCACAACGCCAATAGTTAACAACAAAGGCAAGTACACCGTGCCGTGAAACATGCCAGGCAAATAAGGCTGAATAGCTGCATCTGAGTCCATCATTTCACCAGCAGTCCAGGCGATCAAAGCGGCACCTACGTACACCACGATAGGGAAGCGGTCCATGATTTTCATGATGACGGTGCTGCCCACCACGATCAGCGGAATAGATAGGGCCAAGCCCGTAATCAGCAGCGTCCAATCGCCTTTAGCAACACCAGCAATCGCCAATGTGTTGTCAAGGCTCATGACTACATCGGCAATCAAAATAGTCTTGACGGCACCCATCAAGTCACCATGGGCTTTGTGATCGCCTTCGTCCGCTTCGTCTTCTTCAAGCAGCAACTGCAGCGCAATCCACACCAACAGCAAACCGCCTAAAAATTGCAGGAATGGAATTTTGAGCAATTGCACTGCCACGATGGTAAGCAGCACGCGTAACACGATTGCACCACCGCTACCCCACAAAATT